>JAGPDB010000002.1:118476-141164 GCA_018057765.1 Acidimicrobiia bacterium | reverse complement strand
CACACATACTCTTCGGGTAGTAGAAGCCTACCTTTTTAGTATGTGAAGCGGTCCCGACGAGATTTGAACTCGCGACCTCCGCCTTGACAGGGCGGCGTGAACTCCAGACTTCACCACGGGACCAATTAGTGTTTTCAAATATTTATTGTAGCAAGCCACAATTAATAATTGATTGCACAGCTTAGTGCTATGCGCACCCCCAACGGGATTTGAACCCGTGTTACTGCCGTGAAAGGGCAGCGTCCTAGGCCGCTAGACGATGGGGGCCTAGTTGTAAGTAAAAGAATGATTCTCATACATACAAGAGAGTACACTCTAGCAGTTTGTTGCTGAATCTCCATAATTGAGATTGGGAAATGTCTGTAAACTTGATCCATGGTGCACACAAAATGACTAAATATAGGCACAAAAAAGCCGGAGCCTTAACCCCGGCTTGAAAATTTAGTTATTAACTTAGACAATAACCTTTTTGCGTCTTGACACAAATGCTAGTGATAATCCTATAAATAGTATTAGACAGGCAGTTGTATAGTCGCTTGATTCAATACCAGTTTTAGCTAGAGTTCCATTAGCTGATGTAGAACCGTTAGTAGAACCATTTACAGTTCCTAAAGGTGAATCTACAGGTGCTGTTACTGGCGCATCTTGTAAATATCGGATTACATTCTCTCCTAAAACGTGTGTATCGCTCAAAATTGCTGAGAGATCTTGAATGCTGTTTTCACTAATTTGTAAAGTTAAAGTTTGTCCGGGGGCAATTCCGATTATTTTTACTTCCCAGTTGTAATCGTCGAGTTGTTCCAAGCTAGAAACAGTTCCTATTCCACCAAGATCTAAACTGCTTGCTTTGAAACTTGATGCATAGATCAATTTGTTAAATGTAACTCTAAAACATCCTGTTCCATCGGTAGTTATTTCTCCTTGTCCAGGACAGTGTGCCACTGTTGCACGTAGTGAATCTGGATTATAAGATAGGTGTACAGTATTATTACTTCCAGATGCAAGAGGATCAGTACCTTGTGCAAGTGCTTTAAACAAAGTCAGAGTATCTGTATCGTTTCCTTCAAGAATTGCTATTACTTCAGCGTTACCAGCTGCAAATGTAGGGCCTGCAGTTAAATTGATGTCAATTGGATAGCTACCACCTGTTGGTAGACCATCTGGTGCAGAAAGCCCACAGACGATTACTGTTCCTGTATATGCGCTTAAGCCTTCGAATCCCATGCTTCCAACAGTTCCTGGTGAAAAACAAGGGTTATTAACAACTAGTGCATCTGAAGTATCGCTATCTGTTACAGCAGTATCTAAATCAACCGTTGCATCGTTTGGTATAACAAATGCCATGAGAAAAAATCCATTATCTACATAAGGAGCGTCACCAATATTGCTAACTGTAGTTTGATATGTTACAAGGCTTTCAGCAGTAATCTCTCCTGGATCTTTAACGCGTGTTTCAATTTTCATATCAGGTGTATTTACTATTGTGAACGGTGGATATACATGGGTAGGTTCATTTATTGTTCCTGTATTATCTACATCACCTGTTGTCTTACTTGAGATGATATTTGCTGTAATTTCTCCTTGTTGTCCAACAGCAGCTGTAGAATGGCCAGTCAAAAGTAGTTGGATACACTGACCTGGTTCATTAACGCCATCCCATGTCAAAGTATCTTTATCAAATGTTCCAGGTGTTGTAGCTGTTGTACCCATCATTCCTGGAGATACAAAAGTGTCATCAAGTGTCCAATTTGTTAAATCAAGTGATAGTCCTAGCTGAGTTAAATTATCTGTACTACTCGAACTATTACATACTTCTATTTGTAGTCCACCTTGAGTGAATGACAAATCTTGATAGCTTAAGTGTAGGTTCGCGGCACTATCAGCATTTGCTGCTCCTATGGTTCCTATTTGTAGCATTATGGCTAATGTTGCAACAAGAACTGTTGAACCTAATATTTTTAATTTTTTCATGTGGACTCCTAAAAAGTTATCTTAATATTCTTATCGGGGGTGACATTAAATAACTTTATAGGTAATATGACCTTTTTAAAATTTTTTATTGCGAATAAAGCACAACATTGTATATAGCTTTGCATATTAGCTAATTTAAATATAACTTTGAAAGAATACGAAACGATTGAGTAGGCCGAGTGGGGCTCGAACCCACGACCAACAGATTAAAAGTCTGCTGCTCTACCAACTGAGCTATCGGCCCAACCGTCATATTGAATTATTAGTTCAATAATCGCGAGTGATAAATCTAGCTCAAATTCATTCATTTATTGCAATTTTGCTGATTATTTACATGAGAAAGTATCTGAACAGTGCGATTAAACGTTGATATTGCGAATAAAAATCATTTTTTTTTAAATTAGAAAAAATATGATCAGATCTCATGAAAGTTGACCGATATAAATATTGGAGATGAATCTCAAAGGGAGAGTTATGGTTATTTTTGATACTGAGACAATAAGCGAAGGTATAGTTCGCTTTGAAAAAGGTATACCTGGTTTTGGCTGGATTCGTGCAATGCAATTAGAACAAATACCTCGCGGCCTATGGCTATTAAAATCTGTTGGTCCACATTTTGTCATGATTCCTCCGAAAAATGTTCGTCCTGATTTAGAATTAGATATTGATGATGCTGTTGCAAGTCGTTTAAGAATCTCATCACCATTAGAAGCTTTTGCGTTGAGTGTTGTGAAACTCGAACCAAAAGAAAATAAAGATATAGATGACTATCTGGAGAATGCACTTGTACATTTACACAGTGCAATCATTATAAATATTAAAACCCGTTTTGCTATGCAGTCTGTATTACCAAAATCGCCTCACATAGGCTGGACACCACTATACGCATAGTAGTAATTCTTAAATTGTAATTCCTACAATTTAAGTATTTAATTTAGACAAAGTGTTCAATAACAATAATTTATCATTTTTAGTGACATCAGCATCCGTATGCTTGCATAACATTTCGCCTAACATTAGGATAGTGAAAAACATGAGGTTTTTTACATAATAATTCGAAAGGCCATTGGAATGTTGGTTCTTACCCGTCGAGCAAACCAAAGTATTATCATCGGTGATGATGTTGTTGTCACTGTATTAGAAGTACGCGGAGATCAGGTACGAATTGGTATAACTGCGCCTCGAAATGTAACCGTTCATCGTGAAGAAGTATATAAGCAACTTCATGATTCAAATGTTGAGGCAGCAGCTCCTGATAATATTTCGCATGAGATTAATGCTTCAAAATCGTCTATGTCAGAGCGTGAAGATACAAAAATTTAATCTAGTTTATTGATAGATTTTTCTTTGCTAATAAAAGCTTTTTTATAATATTTATTAAAATGTAGATTCCAATGTGGCATAATACGATTGCCCCACTTGGTGGCGAATTTAATATACGTGCTATTGCGAGACCTAATACTGAACCAAATATACCAAATATACTCGAACGAAAAAATGTTGCGCTAAAGGTTTTAGATATGCTCCTCGCGCTCATGACAGGTACGACCATAACTGCTGATATTAAAAGCAGGCCAGTAATTGTCATTGAAATCGATACTAAAAGTGCAACACATATCATTAATAGAATATGAAGTATATGAGTATTAATTCCTGCAATGCTTGCTGAATGCTCATCTATAGATATTGAAAAAAGTACTTTACGAAATGACAAAATGACAGCCGCAATGACAATGCAGGCGATTGAAATAATAATTACATCATTTTTTGAGACACTAAGTAATGAGCCGAATAAATATTGTTGAAGCTGGCTTTGTCTAGAATTTTGTCCTGCAAATGTAATACTTGCAGCAATACCTGAGTAAAAAATTAGTGCTAATGCCGTATCTGAGTTTTTACTTGCATGAAATATCCACTCAATTGCAATAGCGGCTATCAATGTTGCAATTATTGCAACAAGTTGAGGTGCAAAATTTAACCATAATGCAATACCAACACCAGCTGCTCCTACATGGCCCATTCCATCGCCGACGAGTGACAGTCTTCTTTGAACAACAAATGTTCCTATGAGAGGTGCGCATGCACCAACAATAGAAGCTGTAATCAATGCGTAAACCATGAAGGTTCGATCAAACGGATATATAAAACTAAGCCCTATAATCACAATTCGCCTTTGCTTATCGTGGTTGTGGATTCAATTCTTTCTAACCAGATGGGGAGGTCGTGTAAATGCAGTCCAAGAGACACGCCTTGTTTTTCTAAACCTGAAGGATTTCCATCATAGAGTATCTTGTTTTTTAGTACTAATACTTGATCTACTATTTCACTTACTGCACTGAGTTCGTGACTTACTAAAAGAACTGTAACGTTGTGATCCTTCATTGAATGTGAAAGAGCTTCCTTGAATAGTTCTTGGCTAGTCGCATCAACTCCGGCAGTTGGTTCATCAAGTATTAATATTTCTGGCTCACCAGCAAATGCTTTGGCTATTAATACTCTTTGTTGTTGGCCACCTGAAAGTTCATGAAAAGATGAGTAAGCTAAATCTTTGAGTCCCACTGATTCAATTGCATGTTCAATAACTTCTCTGTCGCTATTATTAAAGCTGAACCATCGTCTATTTGATATTACTCTTGCACTTGAAACTATCTCATATACACTTACAGGAAAGTCTTGCGATATTTGATGCCGTTGTTCGACGTAACCAAATTTTTTATATGTATTTTTATTGTTTAAATTTCCGAATGTTTTGATATCACCCATATAGTTTCCTATGAGCCCTGTTATGCATTTTATAAGGGTTGATTTTCCTGAACCATTTGGACCAACCAGTGCGCAAAGTGTATTTGCGGCTATTTCGAATGAGATATTGTTGAGTATGGTGGTATTTTGGTATGCGAAATTAACATTTTTACATTCAATTGCAATATTAGTTTCGTTTTGATCCATTGGATATAAATTCTAACATATTGATATAATGAGAACCATTCTCACAGTAAAATAATACAAGGTAAGTTAATATGAAAAAAGTAACAACAGTTTTAGTTATTATATTATTGATAAGTATCCTGTCTGTTGGGTGTACAAGTAGTACCCATAGCGCTACGAGTAGGAAATATATAGCGAGTTTCTACCCATTGGAATACTTAATGCAAGAGCTATTAGGTTCATCAAAAGATACGGCAAATATTACCCCTGTGGGAGCGGAACCTCACGAACTTGAATTGTCCCCAGATTTAGCAATAGATATTCAAGATGCAGATTTTGTTATAGCCATGGGAAAGGGTTTTGCTCCTTCAGTAGAAAAAGTTGCTAAAAGAAACAAACATCATTTAATGATACTTAATGAATTAACGGAAACAAAAAATATCGATGACCCTCATTTCTGGCTAGATCCAGTATTGATGAAAAAAGCAGCAAAAATTTTGTCAACAAAGTTAATAGATATAATACCTAATCAAAAAGATTTCATTGAAAAAAATTTGGTTAAACTTAATACCAAGTTCGATCAACTTGATAACCTGTATAGTTCGACTTTATTAAACTGTGAAACAAAAACATTTATAACTTCACATGACGCATTCGACTACTTAGCTACAAGGTATGGTTTAACTCTAGAGTCAATCGCCGGATATTCTCCAGAAAGTGAGCCTAGTCCCAGTCGATTTGACGAACTAGTCGAATTAGCAAAAAGTAAAAATGTAAAAGTAATATTTTCAGAAAAACTCTCATCAGATAAACTTTCAAAAACATTAGCAAATGAAATCGGTGGAAAAGTTGAATCAATAAACTCTATTGAATTTCTAACTAATCAAGATATTAAGGATAAAAAAAATTATATTTCAATTATGCGAGAAAATTTAACTATTTTAAGTAGTGCTCTAGGCTGTAATTGAATCCGCTTTTTCACCTAAGTTTTTGAAACCTAAAATGAAAAGAATGCTCGATAATATCCCTATTAATATCAAAGATATTCTAGAGTAAGTTATTGGCAGCAAAGTTGGTAGATATCTATAAGTGAAAAAGGAGTATTCTCCAAAAGTATCAACAATTAATCCAAATAGGCCAATAGTTAAAAGTAGTGGAGAAATTTTGTACAAGAGTTTTGCTTTAGTTTTATTAAGATAAATTCTCAAGAATGTAAATATGATTAATAGAAGTAGAATCATTCCGTATAGTGATTCAGTAGCTGAATTTAAAATAGGTTTATTAACAAACTTCATATATCCAATAATATGTATTAGTTCTAATATGAAAAGTATCATCATGATTGATGAGATAAGAAAAGTTTTTGAGATGGCTAACATAAAGGGTTCATATTTAGCAGCAAAAAATAGAAGTATTATTATGATAATTAAAGGAATTAGATAAATTAAATAGTTAGGTTTATCAATTGTAGAAAATGAAACCTTAACCTTAAAAATTTCATTTCCTACACGAATCGGTAAAACGTTTGTTCCAAGGTGGGCACCTTTTTCAGGAACTGATCCCATATAATGAATTCGATGATCATGGAAAGTATAGCTTTGTTGGTTTGAAACCTTCTGATATTTTGGCTCTGCAGCTTTATTATTATTCTTTTCAAATTGGCTATTTAATTCTGCTTGATTAATGTTTGTGTTTGTTGATTGATTAATAAGGTAAGTACCGCTTTTCGTATTTACAAAAACACCATCATTAGATATTTTTATGTACGGTTCGGATTCAATACCCAAAATACTTAAAGTGTGTTTGCTTGTCTTAGTTATCTTAATTTCTTGACCGTTTTTGGTTGAAATTGCTGAAAAGTAAGTTGTCTTAGGAGTAATTTTGATTACTTTTGATGTTGAATTGGAACCACTTGCTCCTCCAATTCCATGGGCAAAGGCACCGTTAGGAGTTAAAATCAACGTAAAGAGCGCAACTATTAATACTAATAGGGTTTTCTTTAGAATTTTTTTCACTATTAATAAATTTAGGTCTTTCCACTCTTTTTAGCTAATCGGCAATAGAATGTAAAGATGATACTTTCATCCAATGCTGCAGCATTGCCATCTGATTTAAAAGCCAGTCTTGCAATTAATATAACGACACTATTAACAGTTCTTTGCTGGCTATTTATACTTATCTTTATAGCTACTAGATTTTCAAATAACCTAAAAATTAAGTTCACTTCAATTTTGGAGTCTAATTCAAGAATATTATTATGGATAATTCCTACTACTGCCATGGCATTTTCCTTGTATTTTTCTGAATATTTAAATTGGACACCTTGTAAATTATGTTGGATTCAAAGAGCATTTATGTATCCTTTGGCCTTCTTTATGATGCTGAATCTTTTAAGGCCAAATAAATTGATGCGAGTCTTTGGTGCTATATTTTCAGGTTTAGGCGCAATAATCGCAATGTATCATGTTGTTATCGAGAAATTCCCAAACTTAGAGGCAACTTCTTGCAATATTAATGCTAGATGTACAGATACATGGTTTGAATCTATTGGTTTTATTAAAATAGGAGAATATTCGCAAGGATTATTAACAATAGCTGGTATGTCGTTAACAGCTTTTATTACAGTTCTAGTAATATTGTATTTAACAAAAGAAAAGAAGGAAATTAAAAATGGCTAAGCCCCCATATAAAATGCCAAATCAACAAAAATCAAAAGTTTTTCCAATCGCAATATCATTAGTTATTATTGCAATGATCGCTGTTGTTTCCATTACGGTTATTTCAAATAAGAAACCTGTAGGAAAATCAGGAAAGATAGAAGTATCTTCAACAGTATCAATAGTGGCTTCAACAGTTAACTCTAAAACCGGCCCAGATAAGCTAGAACCTGTACCCAAAGAAGGCTCTGCTGATACTGAAATCGGAAAGATAGTTCCAACAATTACTGCTAAAGATTTCCAAGATAAAGATGTAACTATTGCTCCAGGTAAAAAACCTTATGTTCTTGCTTTTGTGGCTCATTGGTGTATTCATTGTCAACGTGAAATACCATTATTCGTTCGATTAAATAACGAAAATAAAATTCCAAAAAATATAGAAGTATATGCAATTGCAACAGGTACTGATACCACTAGAGATAATTTTCCTCCTTCTAAATGGTTGTCACGAGAAGAATGGCCATGGACAAAAGTTGCAGATGATCAGGCAGGCACGCTAGTCGCTACAATGGGTAGTCCAGGTTTCCCATATGTGGTCTACGTGAATGCTGATGGAACTATTCAAGCACGTACAAGCGGTGAGCAAACTGAGGAAACTATCATCACCAATGCCCAAGCAATATCAAAGTCGGCTTCGTCGAATGGTTAAAAGTACGAAACTTACCTTAACTATAGGGCTAGTCGTATTCTTTATTGTAGCAATTATAGGTACATTATTATTGGCCTCCTCTTCAGAAGATTCAAATGGTAAAGATGTTGTAAATAAAACAAAAACTACAAAAGTAAAGCAAGAGTCTGATAAAGTCAGCCAAGATGGTTCGATAGAAATATCGATGTCTGTTAAAACAGAAAAGTCAAAGAGTTTAACATCTGGAATAGAAGGTCCAGATAAATTGGCTACATTGCCAGCTAGTGGTAATGATCCAGAACTTGGAAAAACAATCCCCACAATAATTGCTCAACAATTTAATGGTGATTCAATCACGCTTGGTCCTACAGGTAAACCCTATGTGATACTTTTTGTGGCTCATTGGTGTCCACATTGTCAACGTGAAATCCCTGTATTTGTTGGGTTAAATAACGAAAATAAGATTCCAAAAAATATAGAAGTATATGCAGTAGCTACGAGTACGGACAAGACAAGACCAAATTTTCCTCCCTCTAAATGGCTAGAAAAAGAAAATTGGCCCTGGAAAAGTTTCGCCGATAACGAATCTTCCCAACTGGGTGAAGTTCTAGGAGTAAGCGGTTATCCTTTCGCAATATATGTCAATGCTGATGGAAGTATTGCAGCTCGTACATCGGGTGAGCAAACTCAGAAAATAATATTAGATAATTTTAAAATCATTTCATAAAGTTAAATTTTCTTTATACATTTTTTACATCTACCAACGAAATCTAAATGATGGTCAATATTTATATAAAAATATTTTTTAGATAATGCTTTTTCTAGTTTGATTAGAGCAGCTTCTACTTCTTTGGTTAACTCGATATCTAATACTTCACCACAATGAGCGCATCTTAAGTGGTGGTGGTGGCCTAGTAATTCATCAGAAAGTTCATAATAAGCAAATTCATTACCTGTCACAAATCTTTTAATTAAGCCAGCTTCTTCTAAAAGTATGAGATTTCTATATAAAGAGGATTGAGCTATTTCTGGATGGATTTTAGAAATATCTACAACGGTCATAGGTTGAGAGTTCTTTTTAAGGAGTGAAAGTATAGAAATGCGTGTTTGTGTCAACCTGGAATCTATCTGCTTAAGTGCGCTTGTCGCATGAGATTCAAATTCATTATCAAAATAATTCACAGTTATAAGCTTAGTGATCAAATAATTGATAACCTTAATGTATGGAAGAAAATATAGATAATGACCAAAATTTAGAAAATGATGAGCCCCAAAATAATGGACAAAATACTACTCATCAACAATCTTTAGTAAATGATTCGTTTTCAACGATTGAAAGATTAGAAGTTGAAATGTCAGAAATAGAGAATGAATTTCATTCCCTTGATGTTGATAAACAAGATTAACTATGACTGGTTTTAACTCTAATCAACTCGGTGTATATAGTGAGCCTAGCGAATTCTTTTTAGATTCAGAAAAAGGGATTGCTTATGCGAAAGCAACAAACGATAAGATAGAACTTCATTTGGACGGCACATATATGCCTCCAATCTACGGTGTTGTTCCAGTTTGGGAAATTGTTTTTGCAACTCTAAATACAGTTGTACCGCCTGAACATTTCTTTTCTGTAGTTCACGGTGAACAAAATATGATTTGGCACAAGCCATTAAAAAGTGGAATAACGCTTAAGTCTCGTGCACGTGCAGAATCAATTTCAGTTAAAGATTCAGGTACAACTCTTGTAATTAGTACACAGAGTACAGATCTTGAAAATGACGAATTGGTACTCGAGCAATATTTCACCATGTTTTTTCGCGGAGTTCATGGTGGCGATTTTGAAAATAATTTTATCGGCAATAAGTGTGATACAAATCTCGACATTGCAGACTACAAAAATGTAATTACTGTCAATGATCCTAAAGCACTTATTGGGAAAAGCAAAACTAAAATGGATTTAGACCAAACCTATCGTTATTCTGATGCTTCTGGAGATCGTATGCCAATACATATAGATGAAGAATTTGCTAAATCAGTTGGCTTAGGTGGAATCATAATTCATGGTCTTTGTACTATGGCAAATGTAAGTTCATCGATAATTGCGTTACATTGTGATAATGATCCAACAAAGCTTGCAAGTATGTCATTGCGTTTTTCTAATCCATTGCGTCCGGGTGACGAGATTGAGACGTCACTTTTTCACCCAACAAATCAAAGCGACAATAAAATGTTGGATGATGGATTTTCGCATTATTTTAAAACAATACGTACTAGTGATAATTTAGATATCCTCACTAATGGCTTAGCCCAAATCAGATTAGAAAAGTGCTTCTAGCTGGGGCTATGTAAACTAGCGATGTAATTGTCGTATTTTTTGTAAACTTCTGCTAGCATTTATTATTCTTATGTTAGAAACCCTTAACGGTTATAAATCGCCCCAAAAATCTTATTTCCAAAATAAGAAAAGCTCGATATCGCTAAAAGCTTTTATTATCAATTTGATTCTTATAAGCACTTTATTAGCTACTCAAACAAATGCATTTGCAAACCAGAGTTCATCTCCTAGAAAAATCGACCCTTTAGCTCAAGCTCAATCTGTTTATGATAAGGCCAGTAAAGAAGCAAGTGTCGCTTCCGCAAAATACCAAGAAGCAAATGCTAATTTAGCCAAAGTTAACGATAAGGTAAACGAAGTTACTGGTCAATTAGAACAAACTGAAAGTTCTTTAGGGTTTGTTAAAGACAAGGTCGCCACTAGAGCTATTAATGCTTATATAGGTTCTAGCGATAAAGCAGATATAGATGAATATAAAGAGGTAATTAAGAAAACGCGAAAAGCACAACTATTAGATACTGTCGCTCAAGTTGATGATACACAAATCTCACAATTTGTTGCATTAAAAGAAGATCTAGCTGTTCAGCAAAAAGAATTGGTGGCACTTCAAGATGATGCAAAAAAAACTTTAGGTATATTGAATGCTCAGAAAAAAGAATTAGATACCAAACTCGCAGATGCTGTTAAAGCAAGAAAAACTATAGAATTAAAAATTGCAAGTGATAAAAAACTGGCGGCATCAGCTGCTTTGGCTGCTGCAAAAAAATCTGCTAAAAGTATCGAATCATCGGGCACAATTATAAATCCAGGTGGCCAAAAGTTGGTTTGTCCAATTGCTGGAGCCTTAGCATTTTCAAACGACTGGGGAGATTCGCGAAGTGGCGGGCGTGGCCATAAAGGTATAGATTTATTTAATGCACGTGGTACGCCCAATGTTGCAATGGCTTCTGGTCGAGTGTATTTTCAAAGTGGCGGTTTTGGTGGAACAGCAGCGATTGTTCAGGCCAATAATGGAATTTCTTATTATTATGCACATCTCTCTGATACTGTAGGCCCACCACGGCAAGTAAGCGTGGGCGAAGTTATTGGCCATACAGGTAATTCAGGTAATGCCGCAGGTGGACCAACGCATACTCATTTTGAAATTTGGAGCAGTAGCTATGCAAAACTAAAGCCATATCCTACTATTTCTAGTCTTTGTTAATTTAGTTATTCAAGTAATATTCGTATTTATAAATTCTGAAAGTTGCCAAGAATTGTCCTGGTGTCCTAGTATTTCATAAAAGATCGAATGGAGTCGAAATGGCGAGAAAAATTGTAGTTACTAAACCTGTAGTTTATTTTACAGATGAGCCGTCTCAAAGGGCTTGGAAAAATAACACTAGTCTTTTAGATCATGATCCTGGCTATTTTGTACGTGATGATATTTATCCAAATGGCGGTTTTCGCGATGTAACTTTGATCGATCTTAAACTTTTTCGTCATGTATCACATAGTGATGATGAGATTCGGCCATTTCTATATGATAATTCAGAACCCGATGAAGCTGATCTTGGAATATTGACTGATCGCAACCATAGACATATTGGTATTGGAGATAAAACTAAACGTGTAGCAGCTTTTTTTCCTGGCCGTCAGAGTATAGGTATTCAACTTTTTTTTGCAAGGAGATTTCGATCAGAAGCATTTGTCCCAAATGATTTTTCTGAAATATCTAGGACTATTGTGCGCTCATTTGAAGCACAATGTGAACTATTGAAAAGACTTAATGGAAGTTACTTCGATGTTTTGATGAAAGATATTGTAATAGAACTACATGGAGAACTCTCACCTTTAATATTAAATAATGATGCAAAATATTCACTACAGGAAAATCAAAACCTTGATTCTGTGATTATTGCTTTAATGCAGGATAGACATATCGTTGGATTGCAAAGAATAATAGAACTTCTCAAAACCTTCGTAAAACCAGAATTTCTTACACCAGAACTGTTAGCTCCAAATCTTGCAAAAACTCTAAATAACTCTGATGGTAATAGATCATGGAGTGAGATGAGAAAACACTATATTGCTGTGCGTGAGCAAGTCGGAGATCTTTGTGACATAAAAATTGGGGAATCTTTGGCTAAAGAAGTTTTACAATTTCGTGAACGTATAGATGGCTTACATGATAAGCAGGGTGCTTATAAAAAGTTAAAACAAGCAAGTAATATTTTAGAATCACTAAATATTGAAGGACAAGAAGAATTCTATCGAGGTGTGAATAAACGATTAATAGAATTCCCCGATACAACAATGGGATATGCTTTTACTAGAGGTCATCTAGCTGTTGTGATGGCTATCCATGGCACAGTGGGTCAAATGGCTTTTTCATCGCCGGAAAGACGTGACTCGATATTACAAGAGTTATCTCCAGAAGAAATTGCATTAGCATTTTTTGATAAAGAAAATCTGCCATTAGTAGTTACTGCATTAGCAGATAAGTATTCAGATGGTTCCGGGGATTATAAAAGATCTACATCTGCTAACAAAATAGGTTCTGCAGCATTTCTCTATGGTGAAGGTGACTGGATTGAAGGTAAAGGCAAAAAACACGAAGGATTAAGAGCAAGAATTGCATTTGAATTTACAAAAGAAATTATTGATCGTATTGAATCTGAGTGCAATGCATATCTTGAGAAACATCCAAATAGTAAAATTCCTGGGATGGTTCCACCTGAATGGGAAGCACAAGGAATAACATACGGCAATGATCGTGGTATCACGAAAGTTATTGCTGAATTTGGTCAACGTCTCGCTAAAAATAGAAAAGTTAATAGGGAGTTAATTAAATATTTATTCAAAAATGGAACTGATGTGGACCGGATTAATATGGTGAAGTATGGTTGCCTTGGAAAGAAATTAGGGAATGGTTTTCTTGAAGTCTATGCATTCACTCACTTTGGGAAAAAAATTGCTAAAGCACTAAGTATTGTTTCAAACGAATTAGCAAAACAAGGTGCCAAATCTGACGCTGTGGTAAGTCCATTGGAACTTTTGCTTGAAGCTATGGAAAGAAATGCTGAAGTAGATGCTCTTGATCCACAAATAGGTAAACCAGTTGATGAAGTTAAACAAGGTGTTAATAGGCCAGAATTGCTTCCAAAACCAGATAGTTGGGACTCACCTAAAGTAGCAAATAACAAAGAATTAGCAAGACAACAACCTGTTCTTACCATATAGGAATACTATTAATTAGCGTCTGCTGGTGTTGATCGTTAACTAGTAATTAGCTAGCACCTGCTGCGGTTTTCTTCTGCTTTGCACTGCGAGCTCGTGAGGCTGCATCTAATACAGACTTTCTCATTCGTATTGATTTTGGTGTAACTTCCACACATTCATCATCAGCAATAAATTCTAAAGCACCTTCTAAAGTAAATAATTTAGGAGGTGTAACTTTGATTGAATGGTCAGACCCAGATGCGCGCATATTTGTTAGAGCTTTTTCTCTAACAATATTTACGTCCATATCTTCGTTGCGAGAATTCTCTCCGACGATCATCCCTAAGTAGGCAACTTCACCAGGAGCTACAAATAATGTTGCTCGTTCTTGTACAAGTACAATCGCATAACCAGTTGTTTGACCTTGACGGTCAGAAACAATAGAACCACGATCACGCGCACGGATTTCTCCTGCCCATTCTTCCCATCCTTCAGCAGTATGATGAATAACACCACTGCCACGAGTCTCTGTCATGAAATCAGTTTTAAAACCTATCAAGCCACGTGCAGGTACAATATAGTCAAGTCGTGACCAACCAGTACCATGGGTAACAATATTTTCCATTCGACCTTTGCGAGAAGCTAGAAGTTGAGTTATTGCACCAACGAATTCGTCTGGCGTATCAATAGTCACACGTTCAGTAGGTTCAAGTTTTTTACCATTTTCTTCCTTTGTCAATACAATCGGTTTTCCAACAGTTAGTTCGAAACCTTCGCGTCTCATTTGTTCAACTAAAACTGCAAGTTGCAATTCACCACGCGCATGAACTTCCCATGCGTCTGGACGTTCGGTAGGGAACATGCGAAGTGCAACATTACCAACGAGTTCTTGTTCAAGTCTTTGTCTAACTTGGCTAGCTGTAAGTTTGTCGCCTTCTTTTCCAGCTAAAGGTGAAGTATTAATACCAATAGTCATTGCTAACGCTGGTTCGTCGACAGTTATTAATGGCATAGCTTCTGGATTTTCAGGGTCGGCAAGTGTTTCACCAATTGTAACTTCTGATATACCAGCTACAGCTACAAGTTCACCAGGACCAGCTTCGTCAACTTCTGCACGTTCGTTGGATTCTGTGACATAAAGGTTTGTTACTTTAGCTTTTGCAACACTACCGTCAGTTTTCATCCAAGCAACAGTTTGACCCTTTTTGATTGTTCCATTAATTATTCGACAAATTGCTAAACGTCCGACGAAAGGTGATGCACCTAAGTTTGTTACATGTGCTTGTAGCGCGTGGCCAGGAGTATGTTTTGGTGCCGGCATGTAGTCAACTAAAAGGTCTAATAGTTCGTTTACATTATCTGGTCGTCCGTGATGTGAAGATACTTTTGGATCTTCATTATGGATGTGCTCGTTCTTAATGCCTTCTGGAGCTTCAAGCGTTGCCCAACCATCTTTTGCTGCTGCATATACAATAGGAAAATCTATATGTGAATCTTCTGCACCTATATCAAAAAGCATTTCGTATACTTCATCAATTACTTCAGCAATACGCGCGTCTGGACGATCGACTTTATTGATAATTACTACTAGCGGCAAATTTAAAGCTAACGCTTTGCGCAATACGAAACGAGTTTGTGGTAATGGGCCTTCAGCAGCATCTACTAAAAGGACAGCGGAGTCAACCATTTGTAAAGCTCGTTCAACTTCTCCACCGAAGTCAGCGTGACCAGGTGTGTCAACAATATTAATTTTTGTATTCTTCCATCTAACTGCAGTATTTTTTGCAAGGATTGTTATACCTTTTTCTTGCTCGAGTTCTCCTGAGTCCATAACTCGTTCAGTTTGTTCATTTGAGCGCGTCAGTGAACCTGTTTGACGAAGCATTGTATCTACCAATGTTGTTTTACCATGGTCAACGTGGGCAATAATGGCAACATTACGAATGCCTTCAACGGGTACAGTATTTGCTCCATCGTGATCTCCAGTATGTTCTACGTGTTGTTGGTCGGTAATTTCTTCTGATGACATGTTTTTATGACTCTTTTTCTTTTTGCGTTCTATAACGAATTTTCTTAGCCTTATATATTCTCACGAATTGGGTGATTTGTTCGTATCGTATCGCTAACAAGTGTTTAGAAATAGTGATATTTTTAATTTGTATTATCCTATACGTATTAGTTGCGGTCTTTTCGAGGTAGTCTTGTAGTAACTGTTGGCCATAAAGTGACTGTGCCAGCAAGGGCATTTTAAAGGTAGATCCTTCTTTGTTAATATCGAGATTAGATTTCCGAAAGTATTTACTAGTAGACTAATAGTACAAATGATTAAAATGTTTTAAAGGGGATAGGGATGTCGAATGTTGATGGAGCATACCGTGAATTACTAGTGTGGAGGAAGGGTATATTTGATAAAGTAATATCTACTTTTTTTTCTCTACGAGATAAAGATGGTAAATTTTTTCATAAGGGTGAAAACCCCTCAGAAGCTACTATCAGCTCATTAATTTATCCCAGAACTGTACTCTTTTCATCGCCAACAGCAAGACGCTTACATAAATTAGATTTAAAACTTAATGATGCCAAATTGACTGCGAAGGAACAAGCTAAATTTTTAGATTTATTAAAACAAAGAAGATCTTTAAATTCCTACTTTATATTATTAGCTAGTGGTGTAATATCTGACCCCTATGTTGTTGAATCTCTAATGAGATCTAAAAATGCTAAAAAACCGCTTGGCGACGAAGAATACAAACAACACGAAGTAGAGCTTGCATGTTACACAGCACTAGGTGGATACACTAGTGACGAATTGTCTGATGTTATAAAAAAACTAGTATCACGAACAGTTTGTGAATTTTCTGCGAATCTTATTCCTAGGTTATATGATCACGATGTTGCGCAATTGAATAGATTTAAAAATATTGATGTATATGTATCTAATGAAGAACGACCATTTGTTCTAGAAGTACTCGAAACGAAATCTCCTCATCTATGTTTAAGCGCAACTAAATATAAATCTCCAAAAAATCCAGAAGATAAAATTGTATTTGATGCTAAATTCGATAAATGGGTTGCTAAGACAATGATCCTTGCAAATAGCTATGATCAGTGGTCTCCAGAACTAGCGTATGAACTGGTTTCTAACATTAATGACCCAGATAGATTGGTGGGGATATATAACGAGCTTAAAATTGCTAATGCAGTACCGTTTGTAACCGTATTCTTTATAGATTCCATAAAAAAACACATTAAATATCTAAAAGACAATGTGGTTAAAGGTAAAGACCCTGTTAAAATTGATGATTTAGATACTTTATTAAAATGGGCTAGCCTCGTTGAAGAGAAACCCAATTTCTTTGAAGAAAATGATATTAACGTTCCTACTGTCAAAAAAATACTTGCTGCCATAGAAAACAGGCTTCCTATTCATGATGAAGTTAGGTATCGAGGTATCGAGAAAATTTCACTTGAGCGTTGGTTGGCTGTACTTGATAAGTCTGATCAATTTTTGGTCAAAGCTTATAGTGAGGGGGCTGCGAAAGCTACCGTTGCGGAATATGCAGTCAATAGAGTAATTAATGATCTAATAACTGAATATGAAAAGATACCGCAAGAATATATAGGTAAAATATTTGATCGCTCCAACATGCAAAGGATAGCTGAAGCAATTGGTGATCACCGAAACAATAATAATTATTGTTCAGCTCGGATATTCACTAACCCGACAGCTCCAATTTTTCATGGCGATAATCCTGGTGCAGATGCGGTTGTTGGTTGTGCAGAATTTAAAGGCGAAGCAGCAGATGAAATTGCACGACTCGCAGGTATGTGTCATAAAGATTCCCTTGCAGTGCTTAGATCTCAGGATTCTAATGTTCCGGTTTCAACTACGGGTATAAAATGGTTTGATGGTTTTCTACAACGATTTTTTGTTGGCATAGGAGCTGATGAAATCGAGAAAACAGACCTTGTAGTCACCACCTCATTTGCAATAGCGAATTCGAGTCTGGAAGCTCCTGATATAGCACCAGCACTTGGGGGACTGATCGGTAGTGTGTAATTCATTTGTAAAACTGTTTATGTATTCTGTAGATGATTTAGCGAAAAAGTAAAACCTTCGCACTTAAACTTTCGCAACAATTTACCAGTATTCTTCGACGTGAATATTGCCTAGGTTTTTTCGTTCATCGAGTTTGAATCCGCGTTCTATTAATAGTTCTATTACACCTTGTGTTTTGTCTTTATCGAAAACTAGATTGCCACTTTCTTCGTCTTTCACTGGAAGCCCAATCATTGAAGGATTACCACACAAGAACACATGTGAATTTTCGGGATCTAAATTAATAGAATAATCACTTTCTAGTATTCTGTCTCGAATTAGATCTTGTATATATCTTTTCGGGATGTCTTTTTCGCGTGTCGGCAAAGCTATATAACTATAGTTTGGATAGCGTTTCTCTAATTCTCGATGCTTTTGTAAATAACCTAAATCTTTTGTATTTCGTACAGAAACCAATGATACTATCTGGCCATTATGGCCTTTACGAAGTAAGTCCACAATCATTGCATTATGTGGTGCCTCGCCAGTTCCTGTCGATAAAAATAAACAAGTGTTATCAAGGTTTGTCACAGGAGCAAGCGTATATCGACCAGCTACTTTTGGTCCAAGGTAAATTCGATCACCAGGTTTTTTTAATGCAAGCCTTGGCGTCAACCCCGGTATTTTACCATCAATTGGCGGTACTAAAACTATATAAAATTCGAGTTCTTTTGTGCCAGTATCATTTGTCAGATAATTATTTTCGTCAAAAATTTTGCTAGATATTGAATATGAACGACGAACCAATTTATCCCACTTGCTCTCAAGAGCCGGGTCGGTCGCGTCATCAATACGATCTTCAAAATACCCTAAACCTAATGATGCATATTGACCAGGCGCATGTGAAACATCACCATTATCTGGCGAGACTCTAAGAACCCACAGGTCACTATGTGTTGGTTCAAAATAAGTAATAGTAGCGTTATAGTGTTGTTGGCGAAGTTGTTCTTTAACGCCATCTAGATTGTTTGTTTTTTCTAATTTCTTATCATCATATTTAATTTCTGGAAATATTTTTGTTAGACGGTTTTCTATTTCTTTAGGATTTAAATCGCCAGTAAATATTATTGCATCACTATTTTCTATTCCGGGTTCTATTTCTACATATGATTTATTGTTCAGTACTGTAGAAGAATAAGCGACATAATCAAATTCTAAGTCAGGAGTGCGGCGATCATCAAAGAATGTCATCGGATAGCCGTCTATAAGTTCTATTCTTTTTGGAACGGAATTATATAGAACTGTTAATTTTCTTTGTTGTTCAAGTTTGCAAATCATTTGATTTGATGCATAGGAAATATTATTAGGATTAAAATTATTTAATGCTAAAACAACATTTGCTCCCTGTTTTATAACTTTTGTTGAAGCTTCGACAGCAAAGTCATCATTTCCAACTATGAGAATATCTTTATTTTCCATTTCAGGAGGATATTGATTGAGTAACACTCTTTCGCTTGTGCTAATACCCTCTGGGAAATTGAAATCGATAAGGTTATTGCTAGGGGCAATTATCACACAACGTGTTTGATACTTTTGCTTATTGGTAGTAACTTCGTAGCTAGTATCATTATTTTTTTTTATACTTTCAGCTTTTTCTTTATAGCTAACATCTATATCTAAATCTTGAATTAGTTCTGGATAAACAACCTCAGTCCTTTGTGTAATCAGACGAATAGATCTAACACCTGCTTTAGCAGATTTTATAGCATGGGAAATTCCAGATGAGTTAGCTCCAATTATTATCAAATCATACATAAGTTTTAGTTTTCTATTCTTTAATGGGAAATTCAAAGGGTTTTGTTTCTTTGAGCTTATCAATAAAATCCGACACATTGTCATCATCTTGCACTCGTACGGTCATCTCAAAACTACACTTCGAACATTTTTGTTTTATTTGGTATCTATCATTTTTTATAAAAACATCGATTGGCTCCATCAATCCACCACACTTATCTAACATTTTGCGATCGCCAGGATTCTCATCGACATGTTTTGAATAAAGACAATTTGGGCAATGGTTAGTGTAACCGTTGCCGGTGACTTGTTTGGTACAGTTCTCACAGATGAAGTTCTCTACATTGCGTTGAAATTTCTCAGACATATTATTAATATAATAGTTCGAAGATCTTCTTAAGTGCTCAGTAAAGAAAGTGAAGTTAATGATGGATGATATGGAAGTATTACGGTTTGAATCTGTCAACTATGTGAGAGCATCAAATAAAATACTTTCAAATATTGACCTTTCTATTCACACTGGTGAGCACTGGGCACTTATAGGGCCAAATGGTGCCGGGAAAAGTACAATATTGAATTTATGTGGTGCGTTAATACACCAATCGAATGGAACCATCCATGTTCTTGGCCATCGACTTGGCCGTGTTGATATTAGAGAGCTTCGAGAATCGATTGGTCACGTAGATCCTAAACACGCCCCTATATCTCCGCTTAGTGTTTTAGAAGTTGTTCTTACAGGTGCAACGGGTACAAGAGAATTGATGTTGCGTTGGATCCCAGATGCGAAATTGTTAGAAAGAGCCGATTACTTAATTGAAGTATTAGGGCTGATGAGTCATAAATATTCTATTTGGCCAACATTATCTCAAGGTGAAAAAGCTCGTACTCTAATAGCGCGCTCGCTTTTGACTAATCCTAAACTTCTGCTTTTCGATGAGCCATCTACTGGCCTAGATGTGTCAGCGCGTGAAAGTTTTCTCTCATCGGTCGATTCTATGCACAAGCTTCAACCTGATTTAACTACAGTTATGGTTACTCATCATTTTGAAGAACTCCCCGAAACAACTACGCATGCAATGCTTATTAAAGATGGATCAATTTTATATTCTGGTGTTGCAAAAAAGATACTTACAAGTGACAATGTTTCAGAATGTTTTAACTATCCTATAGAAATTGATTATCGTTTGCGACGTTGGAATGCTCGCGCTAAGACACCTGATTCAACTTGGTGATTAAATATTTGGACTCAATTGTTACCGAGCATGAGGGCCACCTGTAAAAAAAGGTATATGCAGGGTATCGATACCTAATGTTCGCAAGACAGTACCTACTGGCTTGTTCGCTTCTAGCCCTCTTATGCTTCTTAACAAAATACCTTGTGTATCATCAAATTCTTTCAAAGTTCTTGAAGATCTTTCCATCATATCTTCGTCAGCGCTATTGTGTACAGCAGCTGCCTTGAATAAGCCTAATCCTGTTGCGATTTTACCTAGATGTTTTGTATCTGAATTTTTAGTAGCAACAAGATAAGAGCTTGCTTCTATGAGTGCCATCTTTATTAAGAGGTCTTTTGCAACATTGTCCATACTACGATCACCAGTGATTATTGCATTAATAAATACCTCTAATTTTGTAAATTCAAATGCACGAACAGATTTTGCTGGGTCTAGTTCAGTAAGTTTCTTGCCAATCTCTATTAGTGTATCTGTACTAACTATATCAGCGAAACTATCAAATTGAGTGTGGCATGCAGTCTTAAAAAAATCTTTAGTTTTTAGTTCAAGTAGATTTTGAATAGATTTTTCACCAAACTTTTGATTTATACGATTTAGAATCTTATATAGTTCAACATAGTTTGTAGTACTAGCTGCTACACCTAGATCGAATGAACCCAAGTCAAGCAATTTTGTGGCCATTGCATTTGCAAGTTCGGGCTCTCCGTAACTTCTTAGCTTTTGTAAATATTTGTCTATATTTGTCGCTTGCAACGTCACTGCAAAGTCAGAAGAACTAAGTTCAGTTAAATTTTTCGCGATTCTTATATTTGAAACTTTCTGTTCATTATCGATGGCAGCTAAATCTGTATTCTGCACAGCATCAACAAGTTCACCATCGCGAAGTTTAGATATTCGCCTAAGTAACGGTTCAACTATATCGATCTCTATAGTTTTGAAATAAGCTAGTAGTTCATTAACATTTGTTTCTCGCAATTCTTTTGATAACTGAGTCGAAGTTTGTTCAAGGAGTTTATCTGCAAAAGTTTTAAGAAGAACTCTCTGCACTTTCCAATATTCACTTCCTGCTATATCGGAAAGTCTTAGCTTGGCTGTCTGATTTACAAACTCCTTCAAGTCTGTATTTTCAAGTGCTTGAGAAAGAAGTTCAATTTTTAAATTGAAGGTTCTATTTATGATTGCTTTAGCGAGTGGTAACATTTCATTTGAAAAACTTAAATTGTCAGCTAAATACGCTACATTAACATTTTGAAAGTAACTAGCAAGTTCTTGGTCGCTTAATTGTTTTAGCTCATCTAAAAGACTCTCATTATATGTAAAAAGAACATCTTTTGTGCTTCTATTGATTAACTTTTCCAGTTTCTCAGGGTTTTGTAAAATCTTTCTGAGCATAGAAGGATAGTTGATTTGTGGTCGTAATAGAGTAGGTATCATAATGTAATTATTATACTATATGGGAGAAATATGGTCAAAAGCACTATATCTCTGTAGGTAGGTGTGTATGTCTGGTGTGTGGTATCGGTGTGTGCGCCCGGAGGGATTCGAACCCCCGACCCTCTGATCCGAAGTCAGATGCTCTAATCCACTGAGCTACGAGCGCGTTAATAGATTTAGTTTAGCTCAATTTTATATTACTAGTTTAATGGGACAAATCTTTGCACAGGTGGGTTGTGTAGTAATAAGCATGTTCCTCAGTCTCCACTGGAGACTTCGGTCACTGAGCTACGAGCGCGTGTTATTGTTTTATTCTTTTTGAGTCCCGACCCTCTGATCCACTCTAATGTAATTTCTATTTACTTTTGTGTGCTTTCTGTTAGCGCTCTGTACTATTAATAAGTGTCTT
>JAGPDB010000002.1:114053-118376 GCA_018057765.1 Acidimicrobiia bacterium | reverse complement strand
ACTGAGCTACGAGCGCGTGTTATTGTTTTATTCTTTTTGAGTCCCGACCCTCTGATCCACTCTAATGTAATTTCTATTTACTTTTGTGTGCTTTCTGTTAGCGCTCTGTACTATTAATAAGTGTCTTCCTAACAAAATTTCTAAAACCTAGAAAATCTAACCTTAATTGAACTAATCTTATAGACACTATGACAAATAAAAATGAAGATTCAAAAAGGCGTATTGACGAAATTTTAAGTGGATCATATACAGAGAATCTTGATACAAAATCTGAAAAAGAAATACGTGAGCTTAGAGATACCGCTCGCGAAATAGAAACTGAAATGAGTTATCTTCGTAGACTTGCACAATCTCGCCTAGATATCTTTAAAGCTGAGCAGAATCGTCGAGAAAAAGGCGGGACACTTGGAGACCTCATTGCTATGCTGCCTAGTATTTTAGCAAGTGGTGAGACGCGTTCTAGTTCTACTAATTCTAGATTGAGTTCGATACTTGCTCCTTCGCCAAATATCGACTTTAATCGGGGCATGGAAACGTTGGTTTCAGATGATTCATTGGCAAATCTTGATCAGCTTGAAGATGATGAGTTAATACAAAATATTGACGATTTAAAAGAATTTGAAAAAGAAGTTTCCCAAAAAAGAAAAGATTTGCATAAGGTGATCGATGCTTTAGAAGGCGAAATCGCTAAAAGAACAACCAAGAAATAATTTTAAGGATTAAGTATGACAGACAATAATGAGAATACTAATCCTGAAAAAAATGTTAATCAATCGGATGATACTAACCATTCTTTTCGTGATGACATCCCTGGAGAAGTCCAACAACGTTTAAAAGATTTAGGTAATTTTATCCGCGAACAAAGAAATACTGCACAATTAAGTTTGCGTCGGCTTTCTTCGTTGGCTGGTATTTCTAACCCTTATCTTTCTCAAATAGAGCGCGGTCTTCGCAAACCTTCAGCTGAAATTTTGCAAGGTATTGCGAAGGGCCTTCGAATTTCTTCAGAAACCCTTTACGTACGTGCAGGAATTTTAAATCCTCAAGAGAAAAAAGGCGTTTTGGATGCTATCCGAGAAGATGATTCACTAGATGATGATCAAAGAGACTATTTATTAGAGATGTTTGCTAAATTAAAAACTGGCAAAGTTACCGTGGAAGAGTTACGTAAAGCCACCGACGACTAGCCTTTTGGGCTGTTTAAAAAATATATCATGTTTTAACTTGTGTTATCATGTAATAGCGTGTAAACTTAGAGTGTTGCAATCATTTGATAGCGACATCAAGGATGAAGAGCCCTACTAAATGAGGTCGGGGAAGCCAATATTTTCAGGAAGGCTCTTCTTCTTTAAGTGGTAGTGGCGAAAATTCCAACATAGTTTTGAACAAAGTGAAGAATCGAAAATAAACTGCTAGTTTTTAAACATGAAAATTTTAATTATTGGTGGCGGGACTATGGGTCAAGCTATTACGAAGTGTTTACAAACTAGTGTCTCAAAAATCGAAACATTTATTGTAGAGCAAGATGACGATACACGTTTAAAAGTGAAAGAATTAACAAATAATATATTTAGAAATGTTGATGAAGCATTATCAAGTGAAAATAAAAATGAATATGAAGTGATAATTTTGGCAGTTAAGCCAAGTGCAATAAAAAGTGCATCAAAAAATATTAAAAAGTATTTGAACAAAGAATCATTAGTCATATCGATTGCTGCAGGAGTCTCTACTGCGAAGATTGAAGACTATATTGGTAAAATACCTGTAGTTCGCGCAATGCCTAACTTGGCCGCAACAGTGGGCGAAAGTGCTACAGCGATATGTGCAGGTGGTCATGCTGATGCAAACCATATTGATTTAGCCCAACAACTATTGTTGTCAATTGGTCAAGTTGTTGTCGTCGATGAAGTACAGATGAACATAGTGACGGCGCTATCTGGATCGGGACCTGCATACTTTTATTTATTAACACAATATCTTATTGATGCGGCAAGCGAAAAAGGATTAGATGAAGATATTGCCAGGATACTTGGTGAGCAAACATTAATAGGTGCAGCGAGAACTTTGAACAAAGAACCAGACAATGTTGAAGAATTGCGTATAAAAGTTACATCGCCGGGTGGTACAACCCAAGCAGCAATCGAAGATTTTGAATCAAATGATTTAGCTTCACTAGTGAAATCTGCTGTTAACGCTGCTTTTTTGCGCGCCGAGGAACTTGGTTAAATTAATTGATATTTCTGGTGAAAACATCTAATATGGACAATTCACACTATGTTAGATCAATCATTCGTACCAGCGCCTTCAAAAGTTAGAGTTCATAAAGCACCTCACAAAATTCTTAGAACCACAAGACCCGCAGGTGAGATTATTGATAGACCAGATCTTTGTGGCATTTCGTTTCAAAATAAATTAATTGAATTAAAACTTGCTGGTAAGCAAACTGGAATGAGCACACAGATATTTAGAGAGTCTATGACTAGTTTAGCTCGACGAGACACAACTGCAACAATGGGAATAAATCCTAAATATTTATTGCACGCGCTCGACGCACAACAAATAGAAGATTGCGCTACAGAAGTTTATGGTATTGAATTAACAAAAAATAAAATTTATATTGATGTGGAGCTATGTGAAATTGCAATAGATGAAGCTAGTGAGAGGTTACTCGATGCATCAATAAAAGGTGCAAAAATATTATTTGCAAGTTCACGTCCAAGTGCAACTCTTGCGTTGTTTTCAAAACTTGCAGTTCTGGCGCAAGAATATGGTGCAAATATACTTGACTCATATTCAAATACAAGTAAAACAATTATTGATGGTAGAAGTGGAAGAAATTTAACTTGGTGTGAAAAAGTTTGTGTTGTATGTGAAGAAGATACAATGTCACTGCTTGGCACAAACGATACAAAGATCGCAGATGATTTATTTTTTCACCTACCCAGACCAGATTTAGTTGTTTCCGACAATATTTTTGCAGCAGGCGCTCTTACCTCTAGTTATCCTACAATTTCATTTATTGATTTAGAATCTTTGTCTCTAAGTGTTGCTTCGGTTAATGAAAAAAATAGCTTGGTAGTTCCGATTAATCTTTCGAGGCCATCTTCTCATTATGAGATTGTTTATGAATATTTTAAAAATTTTTTTGAAAATTAATTTAGATTAAATAACCATTTCGTATTATTCGCTATATTCGTATAATATCTTTACACAAGTAGACTGATTATAGATATTTGAGCACTCTGAGTAGATATTTTATAGAATATTGAAATAATATCGTATATTAAAAGTTGTCAATAAGCGGGTTAAGGTTCGAAAATTTCAGTCGATAAAATCTCGTACGACATAGATTTAAATCTAAAAACTCATGAGAGGCAAAATAACAATGGCACAATATGACATAATCTCTTTTTTATCAGATTTAGGAACTAGCGATGAATCAGTAGGTGTTTGTAAAGCAATTATTATGCAACAAGCTCCAAACGCAAGAGTTATTGATGTGACTCATGAAATCGCTCCGTTTGATATCCGCGCTGGCGCACTTGCATTGACTAGA
The DNA here is from genome assembly GCA_018057765.1 of Acidimicrobiia bacterium. Classification (NCBI taxonomy): domain Bacteria; kingdom Bacillati; phylum Actinomycetota; class Acidimicrobiia; species Acidimicrobiia bacterium. The sequence goes on along the minus strand of JAGPDB010000002.1, from coordinate 114,820 downwards.
GCAATCCAATTTTTGCCAACAGGCATAGTGCTAGCTGCAATTGATCCTGGAGCACCAAAAGATCAAAGATATATTGCTGTTGAATTAGAAAATTCTATTTTTATTGGACCGGATAATGGAATATTAGCTCCAGCAGCTCAACTTTTAGGCGACCCAATACGAGTGCATGAATTAACAAATCCAGAATATCGTATAGAAGCTCCGGGCGGAGTTTTTGCGGCAAGAGATATTATGGCGCCAGCTGCAGGAGTAATAGCAAGTGGAATAGATATGTCTGAACTAGGTAATGAAATTCCACTCGAACAACTCGTACCTGGAATGTTGCAACTTTCTCGACATGATGAAGGCGGCGCATTCCTCGGAGAAGTTTGGTCTATCGATCGTTTTTCAAATATACAAACTAATATTACGCCTGAAGAACTAACCTCATCAGGTTTACGTATAGGCGATACAGCCCTTGTTCGTGTAGGTCAAAATGATTTTATGGTCAAGTTTGTTGAGCGTTATGCAGACCTAGCAAAAAGCCAACTCGGTTTGATTATAGATTCAACAGGTATGTTAAGTGTTGTAAAAAATCTAGATTTTGCAGCTAAAGAACTTGGTGTAAGCGAATCTGATGCTATTGCTATTCTTCCACAAGGTACAACAATTACCGGTCGTGATATAACTGTTGAATCAGTTAATGCAAACCCAACTCCCGTACTTGAAGATGTTCCTGTGGCTCCTCAATCTCCGGCTCCTGTGGCTCCTCAATCTCCGGCTCCTGT
>JAGPDB010000002.1:32137-113953 GCA_018057765.1 Acidimicrobiia bacterium | reverse complement strand
TCCTGTGGCTCCTCAATCTCCGGCTCCTGTGGCTCCTCAATCTCCGGCTCCTGTTGCGCCACCTGTAGCTCCTCAATCGCCAGCACCTATACAACCATTACCAGTAGCCCAGAGCCCAGCACCATTACCAGAACAAATTATTCCTAGTGAGCCACAGGTTAAAAATGAGCAAATAAAGCCTCAACCTCAGACTGAACAAGCATTTTTTCAAGAACCAAAACTTGCACCACAACCAGAGAATCCAATATCTGGACAAGTGAAGCCAATGACCGTTCCTCAAGAACCACTATATAAAGCACATCAAGAACCATCACCTACACAAGTGATTCAGAATCCTGCTTTTAAGCAATTTGAAACATTAGAACCACATATTTCTCAAGAGCAATCAACAGCTCGTATTGACCCTAAAGCAGAAGTACCTATAGTGCCGCAAGAACAATATAAGCAATTTGATCATCTTGATAATCAAAATAATTCTGGTTCAGTATCGCCAAATCCTGCTGTTTTCCATAACGAAAACTCTGCATCGATACCATCAGTGGCACAACCTGTAACGCCTTATGTAGTAACACAAGAACCTGTTATTCATCCAGAGGAGACATTTCAACAACAAGCTGATGAAGCTCAGTCAAAGGCCCCGGAACCTTCTCAACCAGTTGATCAAATACCTAGTGGAAATGTGTTCGATCTTTTCAAGATTGATGATGACACTGCTGCACAAGATAATAGTGAAGACCCATTTAGTCCAGCTCATCAATAACAACTCAGATTAATTCTTATAGATCTAACTTTAATCACTACTATATTTGTATGCGATCTTGGGTAACACTTTCATTGGCAATACTAATGCTACTTATTTTTGGGGCAGGCTTAGCTAAATTCTTTTTCCATCTTTAAAGCAATATTCTCATTCGACATTATTAATAAAATATTGTGTGTAAGATCTACTAACTTACAAGTGTTATTGTTCTAGATCATGTAATTTTGCAACTACATCTACCAACTCTTGTGATGCAGTTTTAAACGATGCCGCTTCAGCAACTGGTGGTGTAGCAAGGGGCGCAGTTGTTTGTGATGCTGGCGGAGTTATTGATTGTGCACTACCTACAGATTTCTTCCCAGTACTATTTGCAGCAGTCAAAGTAGTTGTTGGTGGTGTCGGCGCAGGTGGTGGAGATGCTTGTACAGGCATAAACTGCATAAAAACTTGGGATACATAAATTGTCCCATTTTGTGAAATCACACCAATGCCAATATCTGTGAATCGTGAATCAACAAGATTCTGATAATGTCGAGGTGATGCAACAAGAGCATTATGTATTGATAAAACATCTGGACCCATACCAACATTTTCGCCAAGGCTCTGCCAGTTTTGTGTAACACCGTCAGTTAAAGTTGAGTGAAATATCGTTCCGGCATCTGCTTGAGTCTGACTCCAATTCCTAGCTTTTGAAAGCAGTTCAGAATTAATTTTCAGTGGTCCTATTCCAAGTGAAGCTCTAAGTGCATTTGTTTTATTTAAGAAATCTTGCTCTGCTACTGTATTAATATTACCAAATTTAAGACCAGATTTTACTGCAACTATATTATGTTTATTCACCGTGTTTGTTGACGCAAAGGCAGATGAAGGCATCTGTGTAAAGCATGTCGATGCAATGATTATTCCGCTAAGGAATATCTTCTTATTTTGGCCACAAAACTCTTTAAGCATAATGTACTATTCGACCTATTCCGTATGATACTTGAGCTTTTCGACATATATATTTTTTATTCGATGTAGTTAAAAGTACATGACGAATCACGCGAATTAGATATTTATTGAATAATCAATCATTTAGCCCAGATATGTAGATAAAAGTAATAAGATGTTAATAATATATGAATTTAGTTGAACTTTTTTTGAACGAATCGAAAAATACTGCCCTAGTTGACGGTAAAGATCGATATACATATGAGAAATTGACACACCAGTCAAAAAATATGGCTGGAGCATTATTATCTGCAAACCTCGTTAAAGAAAATGATCATGTTGTATTGATTGCTAATAATTCAGCGGAATTTATGATTTCGTATTTAGCAATATTGTGTATAGGTGCAATCTGTATACCAATGGACCCCCACGCAACAGACGCTGAACGTGCTCGAGATATTGGATTAGTAAAACCGAATCTAATCATTTGTGCTTCTGAAAACTATGTTTCGCCAAAGACCTCTGAAAAAATACCTTTGATTGAGTTTAATTCAGTTAGATGGAGAGAATTTCTTAAACACTCTCCAATTGAAGTTGTAGTAAAAAATGATGATGATATTGCTGTAATGTTAATGTCATCACCACCAAATTCACCACCTCGTCCAGCTATGCTAACTCACGGATCCTTAAGATCGAATTTAGATCAAGCTAATAAAAACGAATTAATAAATGTAACATCTAAGGATATAGTTTTAGCCGTTCTCCCTATGTATCATATTTTTGGGTTACATGTCGTTGCAGGCTTAGCTTTAAAAGCAGGAGCAACTTTGATAATTGCAAGAACTTTTGATGCTATAGAATTAAGTTCGCTAATTTCTCATAATAAAGTTACAATCCTACCTGCAGTACCAGCATTATTTGATGTCTTTGTTAATACAAGAGCAGTAACAATTGATTCAATGATAAAAGTAAGGTTATTTATAAGCGGAGGTTCGATTCTTGATTCTTCAACAAGAACAGCTTTCAAAAATAAATTTGGTGCTGATATCGGGGAAGGTTATGGATTAACAGAGGCAAGCCCGATGATTAGTTTTCAAATGGCGCCAAAATGTGAAGGCGATATAGGTCAAGTATTAGAAGGTATTGAAATTGATATAAGAGATTCAACTGGCAATAAAGCACCTGATAATGATGTAGGTCAGATTGTTGTAAGAGGGACAAATATTTTTAAAGGATACTATTCAGATAGTAATTCAACTGCAAAAGTCTTAGATTCAAACGGCTGGTTATTTACTGGAGATATCGGAATGCGTGATGAAGAAGGATCGATAATATTATTGGAACGCTCAAGTGACGTAATAGTTGTAGATGGTTTTTCTGTACTTCCTAGCGAAGTTGAAGAAGTATTAAATAAATCTGAGTTAGTAAATGCTTCGATTGTGGTTGGGGATAATAGTGATGTCACTGGTGAATGCGTTATTGCCTATATTGAACTAGTTAGTGATAGCGCTAAAAATCGAAGCATAGAGATGGATGTGAATAAAATTCGAGAGGATAGAAAATCTGAGATACAGATACGCGAATTCTGTAAAAGTCAACTTGCTAGGTATAAAATTCCTTCTAAAATAATTTTTACACAAAACATTTCAGCGACTTCAAGAAGGAAACCTTTACGTAAGTCGCTAAGAGGTGCATTAATGAATTTGGATTACGATTCAACTTTGTAGATATAGTTAAATCACTTAAAGCTATCTTTAAAATATACTCTAATTTTTGGCTCTATTCGAAATTTAAATACTCCTTTCATTAGCCTATAGATCATGAATACTGCAATCGATCAACGTCCAGACTTGCACGGTTTGCCAGTAGTTTTATTGTTGGCTGATCGAAAAGTAGTTGTGGTTGGAGCAGGTAATATTGCTACAAGAAAAATTGAAGGACTTCTGAATTCTGGTGCTAAAAATATTACTGTTATTGCTCCGATAGTCAGTGAAGAAGTATTCGAATGGGAAAAAAAGAACTTATTAAAAGTTCATGTTCGTGAATTTATAGAATCCGATTTAGACAATGCTTATTACGTTACTACTGCGACTGAAAAATCAGAAGTTAATTCCAAAGTTTTTGAAGTTTGTGAATCTAAAAATATTTTTTGTAACTCTGCTGATGATCCTAATAACTGTTCAACAATTTTAATGGCGACAGTTCGACAAGGAGATATTACAGTTGCAATTTCAAGTGCAGGAAAATCGCCAGCATTAGCTAAATGGTTAAGACAACACGTACAAGGTGAAATGGGCCCAGAGTACCAAGATTTAATGAAAATCCTGAGTGAAGAAAGAGAACTTTTGCGTAGTAATGGTTTTTCTAGTGAGGATATAGACTGGAGTGAAATGTTTGCTACAGGCGTTGTTGAATTGATTAAAGAAGGAAAATCTGAAGAAGTTCGACAAGTTGTTCGTAGCGTAATTTCAAAAGTTACAGAGGCGAAAAGCGAATGACGAAACCTATTCGCATTGCCTCGCGACGTTCTCAATTGGCGCTTTGGCAGGCTAACACAGTTGGCAAAATGTTAAATCGTGAATATGAAATTATAGAAATTTCTACATCAGGTGATGATAAAAAGGATACTCCTATTTTTGAATTAGGGGGTGTTGGCGTATTTGCAAAAGAGATACAAAATGCTGTACTTAATAATTCTGCAGATATAGCTGTTCACAGTGCCAAAGATCTTATGACTCTTACCCCATCTGGCTTAAAGTTAAGTTCGATTCCCTTACGTGGAGATGTCCGAGATATTTTAATTGGATCTACTTTCAATGATTTACCTTATGGCGCCAAAATCGGTACAGGTGCACAGCGTAGAAGAGCGCAACTTTCAATTTTAAGACCAGATTTACAATTTGGTGAACTTAGGGGAAATATTGAAAAGAGGATTTCAAAAGCCAAAGATTTTGATGCCATTGTTCTGGCCAATGTCGCATTGCAAAGGTTAAGTATAGAACCTGGCATTAGTGAAATATTCGATATTGATGTCATGCTCCCTCAAGTTGGTCAAGGTGCTTTAGCAATTGAAGTTCGTAATGATGATAATTATGCGATTGATATTACAAATGAAATAAATGATTATGATTCCTACAGATGCGTAATGGCTGAAAGAAGTTTTTTAAGAGTATTGGGTGGTGGTTGCTCTATTCCATGTGCGGCATATTGCATTCCAATGGATTCAAATACATTATGGTTGCGTGCAATGCTTTCAGATTATAACGGCCGACAATCAATTTTTGTTGAATCCACTGGTGGAGATCCAGAGCAATTAGGTATTAATGTTGCACGTGAATTATTAGATAATCGTGGCGGCGCTGAGTTAATGGAATTGGTTGTATAAATGACTGTATATTTAGTTGGATCTGGTCCTGGGGATCCTGGACTGTTAACACTTCGAGCTTTTGAATTATTAAAAAATTGTGATGCATTGGTTTATGATCGTCTAGCTGATAAACGAATTGTAAATTTTGCAAATCCTAATGCTTTGAAAATATCAGCAGGTAAAGGTCCAGGAAATGTTGATTTAACCCAGGATGAAACAAATAATAAACTTGTGGAGCTAAGTGCTAGTTATGAAAATATTGTACGTCTTAAAGGTGGCGATCCATTCGTATTTGGGCGTGGTGGCGAAGAAGCGCAAATATTGATTGATAACAATATTGATTTTGAAATCGTACCAGGTATTTCCTCTTCTATTGCTGGTCCAGCTTATGCCGGAATTCCAGTAACTCATAGAGGGGTCTCAACAAATTTTACAGTCGTAACAGGTCATGAAGATCCAACAAAAAATGAAGAGCAAGTTCGTTGGAAAGAACTTGCATCAATAGATGGAACAATTGTTGTTTTAATGGGAATAGCAAATAGAGCTTTTATTGCCAATGCATTAATTGATGGAGGTAAAGCTGAAGATACCCCAGTAGCAATAGTGCGAAATGCAACTAGGCCAAATCAAGAAACCATACGGTGTGTCCTTTCACAATTAGGGACAGTAGATGCAAAATCTCCGAGTGTGATGGTCATTGGAGATGTTGCCGGCTTAGATTTTTCTTGGTTTGAAAACAAACCTCTGTTTGGTAAAAATATCGCAATAACGCGTGCTCGCGAGCAAAATTCTAAACTAGCGCAACAATTACAGATTCTAGGTGCAAACATTATTGAAGCACCAGTAATATCTATAGAACATTTAACTTTTGATTTTCCATCGTTAAATGATATTAACTATGTCATCTTTACCTCAACCAATGGTGTGCATCACACTATGAGCGCACTTTTTAAAAATGTAAAAGACGTTCGGTATTTTGCAAATACCAAAATATGTGCTGTTGGTAAATCAACATCGAATGCTCTAAAAGAATATGGGATCATCGCTGATATTGTTCCAGGAAATTTTAATGGTGAAGAGTTAGCAGCACTGTTTCCAAATATAGAAAATAAAGAGAATATAATTTGTTTTCGTGCTGAATCAGTAAGAGATACTATTGAAGTCGAATTGAAAAATAAGGGCTATGGTTTTTCGAATATATCTGTTTATAGAAATATTTCGGAGCCACCGGATTCGGAGATGAAGAGACAGATAGAAAATGCTGATATTATAACTTTCACAAGTTCATCAACTGTCACTAATGCCATAAAATTGTTCGGCAAAAATCAAATCAAAAAAATACCAATATTAATTTCGATAGGTCCTATAACTACAAACACTTTGAAAGAAAATGATTTATCGCCTACTATCGAGGCTGCTATTTCAGACATTGATGGTGTTGTAAAAGCTATTTTAGAAAGTGTGTCTAATGGCTGATTATATAGGTCAATATTTTGATGAAGATCCAAATGTTGAATCTAAGCCTGTATCGTTTGAAAAAAATATTTGTGGAATAAATTTTGAATTTAAATCAGATAGAGGAGTTTTTTCAAGAGGCTCGCTAGATAAAGCCACTGAAGTTTTGTTAAAAGAATTTAATGATAATTATATAGGAAATCCAAATTCTATTGCTGATGTAGGCTGTGGTTATGGTCCTATAATTATTTTTTTGGCGAAAAAATATATAGATGCTCAACTATTAGGTATTGAACCAAATTTACGAGCGCAAACTTTATGTGATTTTAATTATAAGAAAAATGTTGATGATTCACGACTAAGCATTATTGTGCCAAGTGAGTTAGAACAAAAATCAAAATTTGATTTAATTATCTCTAATCCGCCTATAAGGATAGGTAAGAAAGCCTTATATGATCTATTGAAGATATGGTCAAATAGATTGACTAGCGATGGTCAGATGTGGATTGTTATGGCCAAGCATTTAGGTGCCGATTCATGCGTTAGATTTTTAGAATCACAATGCGGGCTAGATGTAACAAGAGTAGCTTCAAAAAAAGGCTTCCGTATCTTAAAGTGCATTCCAAGCGTGTAGGGCCTGTCCTTACAAGCCTAGTTATCCAAAGAATTTATAGAATTATCAATTTGAGTTTATCAATCAGTCGGGTGATTTTGCTTAATCCATATTGGAACGCGTAACCTATTTATATGCCTTACCCTACCCATCGACCTAGAAGACTTAGAAAAACGCCAGCATTAAGAAAAATGCTTGCAGAAACTACATTAAATCCTCAAGATTTGATTTCACCACTTTTTGTTAAAGAAGGTATTAGCGATGCGCAAGAAATAAAATCGATGCCTGGCATATACCAAAATACACTTGAGTCATTACGCAAAGAAGTTAACGAAACAATAAATGCCGGAGTTAACTCTGTAATACTATTTGGGATTCCAGCACATAAAGATGAAATAGGTTCTAGTGGAGATAGTTCAAATGGAATAGTTCAACAAGCAGTGAAAATGCTAAAAGATGAACACGGGGATGAACTTGTTGTTATAACTGATGATTGTATGGATGAATTTACTTCGCATGGCCACTGTGGAGTGATTCAGTCAGACGGAACAGTTGACAACGATGCAACACTTATTCGATATGCATCTATTGCAGTATCTCAAGCAGATGCAGGTGCAGATATAATTGCACCTAGTGGCATGATGGATGGACAAGTTGGTGCTATTCGCAGCGCACTTGACGAAAATGGTTATAAAGATATTCCTATCATGGCTTATTCGGCTAAATATGCGTCAGCTGAATACGGTCCTTTTCGAGACGCTGGTGAATGCGCGCCAAGTTTTGGTGATAGGCGTAGTTATCAGATGCAATATCCAAATATTAGAGAGGCACTGTTAGAAGTCGAACTAGATATAATAGAAGGTGCAGATATTGTTATGGTCAAACCTGCACTGTCTTATTTAGATGTTATAAAAACTATTCGCGATAATTTCTCCCAACCTATTGCTGCATATCACGTCAGTGGAGAATACGCGATGCTAAAAGCTGCTGCCCAAAATGGATGGATAGATGGCGATATGGTTGCCTTAGAACATTTGACTTCAATAAAGCGTGCAGGTGCTGATTTAATCCTCACCTACTTAGCTAAAGAAGTAGCATCAAGGCTTTCTTAGATAAATTATTTTGAATTTTGTACACCCCAAATTACGTAATACCATATTGTGTCAATTGGGCTTACATAATATTTACTTTTTTCTTTAATAGTTACAAATCCGAAATCAGGCAAATCCTTTAAGTCTTTTTTAGAATAACAATTTTTGTCGTCTATATTATCGCTATTTTTTACATATGTGTAATCTGGTTTTGTATACGATTCAGAGCCCTTACTATCGTATATTTCAATTCCAGAAGAATCTTTCCAAGGGTAATTCTCTTGCTCATCTGCCTCATAATCTCCTGATGGGCTAACAACCTTATTTCCTTGCGCATCAAAAATAATGTTTCCCTCTGAATCTTTCCAGGGCAATGGGCGATATGTCCCGAAATATAAAGAATCTGAATCTGGATAGATACGTCCATTTTTACTAACTATAGGATATGTAGCGTTATAAATATCGAAAGTATCTTGATATACAATACCTTCTGCATCAGTATATGGTGCATCATCATCATCATAAGTTCTCATCGAATTATCATCTAAAATTACTTCCTCGAAATTTTTTATCTCACCAGAATATGCATAACATCTTCCATCCCATGAAGCCTTAACATTGGTAGCATAAGGAAAGTATATATAATCTGATTCTTCACCTTTTTTAACGTCAATATTATATTTTAGCTTAACTTTGACATTATCAATTTTATTAAACTCACGTTCTTTACCATTTGGTTCTGCAGTAGTTTTTAAGTCTGTTATTGTGACTGCATCCTCTGCAATTTTTAGGTATTGATTGTCTTTATTATCTTTTTGAAGTTTTAGTAATGTTTTTTTATAATCATATCCAATTGAAAATCGGTCTGGTGCTGTTGCATTTATCATTTCACTTGGATTATAACCAACGATAGCATCTAGAAAATTCTTAACTGCTGTATTCGAATCCGGTGCACCATTTCCTACTCGGTCTTTTTCATCAAAGCTTGGCGCATCTATATCTTCGCCAATAGATTTAAAATACATTCTCACGTATTCAGTTGCCGTATATAAACTAGAAACATACCATTGGTCCCCGCGCTTGACAGCAATATAAAAAATATGTTTTGATTCTAATTTATTAATTTCAAAATCTTCGTTAAAGTCTTTTAAAGTTTCTATATAATCTTTATTTGACTTTTCGATATTTATAGTCTCCGATTTAATCGAAGCAGAAGAACCTTTTGGCAATTTAGACTTATCAACCTTAGTAACTATTTCTCCGTTAATAAGTTCAACTCTTGCAACAGTATCGGAATATTTATATGTTTGTGTTTTCATATTTGAAAACTTTATACTATAAGCCTCAAGAGGATTTTTCGCATTCTTAATTGACCCAGATTTTTCAGCTTCCTTTGTGAAGAGTGAAAGATTTTCTATAAAAGGTTCAATTTCGTTAGGATCGCCAGCAGATAAAACAGCGGTTAGATCTTTATCAGCGAATGCATTTGATACATTTGTTAGAACACCTTCTGGAGTATCTGCGCCACTAGATGAACCTGTAAGTGTATTATATGCAAACACGCTTACACCTGTTAATACGGCTACACCGAAAATAGCGATAAGAATAAGTATTAATTTTTTATAATTCTTTCGGGGATTTGTATTAGAAGTATTTGCAGCAAATTCCGGCACACTTGGATACGTGTTATCTATTTCATCATTCATAATCAATCTTTCATATATTAATTTGTGTTATTTAAATAATACTTGTGTTGCTATATTGGGTCTGATGTATTATATCCTATTTCTTCGTAGGCTATCTTTGAAAATATAGAACCAATAAATATTATTAATGAAGATACAAACGCTAAATATATGCCAGGCGATTCATTAATTTCTGGCAGTCCATATGGTGATATTGGCATTAGTAATGCCCCAGTGAGTACCAATGAATAGAATCCTCCAATAAATGCGATTATTCGTGATGATTTACGAAATATAAGTGTCATCAATATGAGACATGCAAATATTGGAATGGCAAAATAGGCAATGCCGATGATTTGAAGAAATTTCAAACTCTCGTATCTACTCCAAGTTCCAATAAATTTCCCTAATTCAAATAAGTTGTATTCTTTCCCAAGAATTGAAACCCAGCTAAAAAAGCTACTCAATAAAATTCCTACTGAACCTACTGCTAGTACAGTGTGTCGAAAATGTTTATTCGGTTTAAATCTCAAGAATATTAGATTAGTTCAAATTTTGTACCCGTCCTCGTTGCTTTTAAAGTATTTTTGGGTAACGCTATAATCTAAAAATGAGAAATTAAAACTAAGATACAATATACCTATGAAACTTTCATCAGATTTAGATATGCTTCACTTAAAAGAAGCATTAGAAGCATCTTGGAATGTCGATACATCTTATGAGCAAGTATCAGTGCTTGGTAACCCTGCACTGGGTCAATGCTATCCAACTTCTCGAGTAGTTCAATCTTTCTTCCCCGAAACTGAGATAGTACAAGGACAAGTTTGGAATACAGAGAAAATCGAGATACATTTTTGGAATGTCTTAAATGTTGGAGGTAAACTTTTACATATAGATTTAACTTGGCAACAGTTTCCGCTAGGTTCGTCTGTTCGAACTTATGAAATACGAGATCGGGGAACACTTAATGATAGCCGGAAAACAATTGATCGTTTTGAACTCTTAAATATGCGAGTTAGAAAGTTTCTTGCGTTATAGAGTTTTATGTGATAATGACTAATCACTTAATTTCGTAGTCTTTTCTGGCAACGATACTTTTTAATACACCGTATGCATGCTCAGCAAATGCTTTATCGTCTTCTCTCATAATATTTGCCATTATGCGTAAAGTTGCTTCCATCAATGGTTTTGAGTGCATTCCTGCTCTTACTAGTTCACGCATAACCCTAGGGTTCCCAATATACTTAACAAATAATCTCGCAAATTTGTAATACTGGCCAAATTTCAAGGTTAAATCGTTACTATATTGTATTAGTTCAGATGGATCATCATTTTTTAATGCTTGAATCACAGCTTGAGCAGCCATTTCGCCTGTTTCATAACCGTATGCAATACCTTCACCATTGAAAGGATTAACAAGTCCCGCACTATCGCCTGCAATTACCCAATTGGGTCCTACTTTTGGTCCATTTGATCCACCAGTAGGCAGTTTTCCGCCTGTTGGATCACCGCACGATGTCTCTGGGGATATTTCCCAATATGATGGTGCAATTTTACAGAATTGTTCGTATAAATTAGTTGTATTAATTTTTTTATACCCTTTAAATGTAGATAATAGCCCAACTCCAACATTGATAGTCCCATCACCTACAGGGAATACCCATCCGTATCCGGGCATAAAGTCACCATTATCATCAACTAGGTCTAAATGGCTCTCTATCCAGGGGTCATCATGCATACTGGATTTAAAATAGCCGCGTATAGCCATTCCCATTGGGTAGGTTTTATCCCTTATTAATCCGAGATATCGCCCAAATCTAGGTGTTGAGCCTTCGCAAACAACAACATATTTAGTAGCGAGAGAAAGGATCTCACCTGATTTATCCTTTATGTGTACATTGATTATTTTGCCAGATGTGGGGTCTATGTCGGGTTCTAATGCCTCAAAACCCATAAACATCTTAGCGCCTTGCTTTATTGCTTGGTTACAAACCAATTCATCAAGATTCTTTCTTCTAGCAATATAGCCATAGTCAGGTAAAACGTTGTGTTTTGGCCATTTCATTTCTAATGTTCTTCCGAAAGCTATTGTTCTCAAACCATCAAATTTATGAAATTTAGCCAACTCTTCGCTTAAACCCATATTTTGTAATTGATATACAGCTCTAGGTGTTAAACCATCACCACAGGTCTTTTCTCTGGGGAAAGTTTTCTTTTCAACCAACGCTACTTTATAGCCACTTAAAGCAAGCCAATAAGCAGAGGCTGACCCACTTGGCCCAGCACCTACAACTACTACATCAAAATTATTTTCATTCAACATATTCACACATAAACTTCAGATTAATTAAATAGATGACATAATTTTAATCTAATAGCCTACAAAATCAGTTATAGAAGTATTTAATAAATTATAGAAAAAATATTCAAAAAATGGCCATTAGTTTCTGATAGCTGGTGCGGTTTCGTCTACAATTTCTATGCACACTTTTGTAGAAATACAAATGTTATATACGACTAAACACTATGGTTTTAGTTTCGCTTTGGTGATCCTAAAATCCGCGAAAGGAAAACTGGTGCCAAATTTATTACCCCAGTCGATTTTCTCATTCCATCTAGCATGGGCACCACACGCGGGACGATTGCTATGGGGACTATTTTTATTGACTATAGCTCTAGTGTGGACAATGTTATTAATGAAGCGACCAGCAATAAAATATAAGAATAGATTTGCAGGACCAGTAATTATTTTTCTTGGTGTTGGTGGTGGTACAACTTTAGTAGTGACAGGAAAATACGTATTCGATGATACTTTCTCAGCTTTAGGTCAAGTGACAATGGGTTGGATGACTATATATATGTCTTTAATTTTTGGTAGCTGGGCAACAATAATGGCAATTCACGCAAAGCAAATAACCTTGCCTTTGTCGAAGTCAAAATTAATAATGAGCGCTTTTATTGTGATGGCTATTTTTTATGTAATAGGTGCAAAAGTTGACATGTTAACAATACCTTTCGTTTGGTTGAACATTTTTATTTTTATTGCGTTAATCACGCTCATAATTTTGTCTACACCAAAACGAGAAAAAGATGGTACATGGGCAGAAACAATAATCGGAGCATTTGCAGTCTTTGGAATGATGACATTGCTTTATGCTGTTATTCCTCATGAATGGATTAACTATGCAACTTCTTATTTGAATTTTACCAAAGATGTAAAAATTTCTGCAGGTGGAGAATTTGTTTTAAAAACTTGGTTGGGTGGAGAATTCTGGAGTGATAAAACAAGACTTATCCCATTTGAAGTAAACATGGTTCAACTCCAAGATCAAGCAACAATTTTAATTTATGTTATTGGTGCAGTAATAAATGTGAAATTATTTGTTGCATGGCAAAACCGTAACACTCCATATGTTACAAAAACAGATGAACTCGAACAAGACCAAGAAGCACCAACAAAAACTTCTCGTTTTGGCCGACCAGTTAGAAAAGTTAAAAAAACAAAAACAACAAACGTAGCGTCGTAGTAAAATAACCTAGGAAATAAGAGAAGGATAATAGTCATGGCAAAGAACGATGCAAACCCAGCAATGCCTGAGTTTGTACAAGACTATGTTGTTACAGAAGTTGATCCTTCCTATCTTCTTAAATCTGTTAAACCAAAACAATTTTTACATATTGACCAAAGTGAATGCATTATGTGTGAAGGTTGTGTAGATATTTGTCCATGGAAATGTATACACATGGTTAGTGTTAAATCGATTACAGATTCAAGTGGAACAGATCTACCAAGCGAAGATCCACAAGCAACTGTTGCATTCATAGTTGATGAAGATATATGTACTCGATGTGCACTATGTGTTGATCGTTGTCCTACTGGTGTTATTACTCTAGGTAAAGTAAATGAAAACACTAAAGATGGTGACCCGCATATAAGAACCGACCGTAATGGATATGCATACGGGGTTAGGTTCTAATGAAAATAATTAAATTTGAAATTAATAATATAGGAGATGTAAGTGGCACCTACTAAAGAGTCAAAGAGTCCAATAGCAGTTTTAAAACGTGTTGGTACTCGCATGCATGATAGTCAGGCTATGAATTCAATATTCAGACCTGGTTCAGTATTTCGTAAAGGTTATAGCGACTCACCGCGTAACCGCTCATATGTGATTATGAATAATGTCCTGTATCATTTGCATCCAGTAAAAGTAAAACGACATGCTGTTAAAGTTTCATATACTCTTTGTTTAGGTGGATTGAGTTTTTTCCTATTTATGGTTCTAACTGTTACAGGTGTTTTCTTAATGTTCTTTTACCGTCCAACTGCTGAACAAGCCTGGGCGGATATTCAAACTTTAGAAACAGCAGTATATTTTGGTTCGTTTGTAAGAAATATGCATCGTTGGGCAGCTCACCTTATGGTACTTTCTGTATTCTTACACATGGCGCGAGTTTTTTATCACGGAGCATATAAAGCGCCCCGTGAATTTAACTGGGTTATCGGTATTATATTATTAACTTTAACTTTGCTATTAAGTTTTACAGGATACTTACTTCCATGGGATCAACTTGCACTATGGGCTGTAACTGTGGGTACTAATATGATGGGTTATTCCCCGGTTCTTAGAGAAAACGTTCAATTCGTTTTGTTAGGAGGTAATGTCATTTCTGGCGATACCTTGCTGAGGTGGTATGTATTACATGTGTTCTTGCTGCCATTTGTGATTGTCATATTTATGGCCGTTCACTTCTGGCGTGTACGAAAAGATGGCGGAATTTCTGGACCACTCTAGGTTTTAAGATTAGGAATTGTAGGAGACATTAATGGGTGAAATACCAGAGCATTTATTAAAAAGAGCAGCCGAACGTAAAGCTGCATTGGCAGCTGCTGCGGGGGGTGACGCCGACGCAGGTGATGCCTCATCGGCTACGAAGCCAGACTCTGGCGCGTCTGACCCAGTTGCAAGCACAGATAATTCATCATCAGCGCCTGCCGCGACTACAGTTGAAGAACCAGAGGTTGTACTTACTGGTGCTGCTGCAAAAATTCCTGCAGCTTTATTAGCTCGTTCAAAAAATCGTCGTGCAGTATTAAGCGGCGACGCACCAGCACCCGGAGCCGGTGGTGGGGTTGGCGTTGCAACAAAGATTTCTGATCCTAGTGATTCTGGACCTGATGGTCATACTCATCGATTATTGACTGTTGTTAAATCTGGTTCAATCCAACAAGTTAAAGGTGAAGCTCAAGATAAAGTTCATACATGGCCACATTTAGTTTCAGTTGAACTTGGTGCAATGTTAATTTCTACTGCTGCATTATCTTTGTTCGCAATGTTTGTGCGCGCACCACTCTTAGGTCTTGCGGACTTTAACCAAACACCTAACCCATCAAAGGCACCATGGTACTTTTTGGGTTTACAAGAATTGTTAACAATGTTCCACCCTATGGTCGCTGGTGTAACCGTACCAGGTGTGGCGCTAGCACTTTTGGCAATAACACCATACTTTGATAAAAACCCGAATACCGATCCAGAAAAAAGAAAATTTGCCATAACTATGATGACAATATTTTTAGTATTCTGGGGAACTTTGGTTATTATCGGTTCGTTCTTTAGAGGTCAAGGTTTTAACTTTGTCTTCCCAATGCACTCAGGAGTTTATTTCGAACTCTAGAAATAGATAAGAAATTAATTAGAAAGAAATTTAAAGGAAATTATGGATCAAGGCACAATGATTGTTTTAGTAATCGGAGCTGTATTAATAATTGGTGTTGGTAGCGTTGTCTTACTTGGTAGACATGCTGCGCAATCTGACCAAACACAAAATGCTGTAAGTACTAAATCAGGGAGAAGCTCAGAGGCTGAAACAGTAGAAGACGGTGTTACAAAAACAAAAACTGAGACATATGAGCCAATAAGCGAAGAAGAAATTGGAGTATCAAGAAGAAAATTTCTAAATAGATCAATCTATGCTTTATTAGGATTAGGTTTTGGATTGCCATATATAACTTCTATGTTGTCATTCTTAATCCCAACTGGTAAAGGTGGTTTCGGTGGTCTAATAGGAGTGACAAAAGGCATATCTGAAATTCTTTCAACAATTGAAACTGAAAAGAAACCATATTACATTCCAGAAGCACGTGCATATATAGTTCCATTTCCAAAAGATAATGCTGTTGCTGTAGAGGCTGCCAATAAAGTTGCTGAATATACTAAAGACAAATCAATATTTGATGCAATGACAGAAACTGGTATTGTTGCCTTGTACCAAAGGTGTCCACATTTAGGATGCCGTGTTCCTTGGTGTGGTTCATCACAATGGTTCGAATGTCCTTGTCATGGTTCAAAGTTTAATCGTGTAGGCGAAAAAGTTGGTGGTCCGGCACCTAGAGGAATGGACCGTTTCCCAGTTGTTGTTGCTGGCGATAAATTAACTATAAATACTAATTTGAGTTCAATTGTTTCTGGTCCGCCTATTGGCACAGATACAACTAAGCAAGGAGCTGAGGGTCCATTATGCGTATAGATAATATATATATTGCTGGAAATGTCATTAGAGACAGATTTCAAAATCCTACATCCATTAAATCTTTTGTTTTATTCGGATCAATAATTGCATTATTTGTGACAGTGGCATTGATTATTAATGTCGCAAAATCAAAACGTGGTGAAAAAAAGGCACAAAATACAACTAAGTTTTATGACGATGACGTATTAGAAACAAAGAAACTTGAACGTACTTTAAGTGTCGCATTAATAGCTGTAGCTGTTTTGGCTGTATCTATTACTGGATATTACCTATGGGAACCTAATCGACAAGCAAAAATGACACAGAGTTTTAATGAGCGTAGTCTGCGTAGAGGGCAAACCCTATATGCAAATGAGGCAATGAAGGGTTATTCAAACGTTGAATCTTTGGGTTGTGCGAATTGCCATGGTGGATATAATGAAGAAACTGGTCGTTACGCTGAAGGTGGAGCTGCACCTTTCACAATTAAATCTTTGAAAGATCCAGCAACTGATGAAGCTTGTGCTGGTGACGAAAAATTTAGAAATCCAGATTGTATAACAACAACTGTTACATGGAAAGCACCTTCTTTAAATGTAGCAATGTATAGATTTCCAATCCGTAAAGCAGATCCGACAAACCCATTCCTATCTTCATGTCGCTTAAGTGAACAAAAAACGACAGCCGATTGTCGATCACAAGTGTATGATATTTTGGTTTATGGACGCCCAGGAACTCCTATGCCTGCATGGGGTGTTGCCGGTGGAGGTCCTAAAAACGAACAAGCGATTGATGACCTTGTGAATTTTGTTGCTTCAATTCAGCTACCACCAGATCAAGCTGCTCAACCACTTCGTAGTGCGGAAGTTATTAAGCAAAATAAGGTAATCGCAGAAGCAAAAGCAACTTTAAAAGCTGCGGAGTCTGATGCTATTGGTAATGGTTACCCAGTAGATAAAGTGCCATTAAATCCTGCAGTAATAACAGCACAGCAAGGTGTAGATGCAGAAAAGGCAAAATTAAAAGCAATTCAGGCTAAAGATGAGACTGCTTATATTAGGGAAGAAGCTTTAAGCGAAGCTCAAACAAACTATGATACAGCTCTTTATCAAATGCAGGAAACAGGTGACGGTGCAACTTTGACGGCTAGTGAAGCGCTTGTAAAGGCTAATGGTGAATTCGAGGCTGCAAAAAAAATCTATGATACAACGGATGGATTGAAACAAACGCCAAATCCAGAGGAATATCTAGACAAGATTGATAAAGATCAAGTTATTATTAAATTGGAAGCTCAAGTTGAAGCAGCAAAAGAAAAAAATGATGAAAAAGCAAGCAGGGTTTTTGATACTAAATTAGTTAAAGCAAATGAGTTGAAAAACCTTGCATTGAATTTTGTTGAAACTCGTGATGCATTAGCAAGAGCAAAAGCTACTAAAGAGATTTTCGCTCCTGCATCATTTGAAAATTCTAAATTAAGGCTAGAGCAAGTCAAGAGTGAAAATGATGGCCAATTATTATTTGAAGCTAACTGCGCTAGATGTCATACAAAAGGCTGGTCATTCTTTAATCCTTCTGATTCTAGAATTGCATTACCATCTGCGCAGGGTACTGGTGCTATGGGGCCAAACCTAGCTGGAGGTTCGGTAGTAAATCAGTTCTTAAGTGAAACAGATCAGAAACTATTCATAGGCTCAGGTTCTATATATCAAGTTGTTTACGGCGCTAGAGGAATTGGGTCTGGCCGAATGCCGGGATACAATACTGCTCCTGGTGCATTATTAAATGAAGATGAAATAGCAATGATTGTTGATTATGAGCGCAATGGGTTGGTCTCTCAGAGTGGAAACTCATTGGGTGTTGTACCCTTAGGTTCTGGTATCTCTAAGAATAATTCAATTCCTGGCGGTAGCAATTCAGATAAGAACAATACAAATGCCGGTTCCCAAAGTAATTCAAAAATTAAAACTGGTACAAATTCAAATGAAGGTGCTGGCACCTTGGATAAAACAGGAAAATAATCATGATATTTCTAGCAAATGAAGTCTTAGAAAAAACAATCTTATACCCACTAAGCATTGGTTGGCTGGTGGTTATAGCTGGAGTGGGTATGTTCTTCGGTTCTACCTATTTGTTATTGGCTACGAACGTTGGATCACGTTTAGGTTTCCTAATCGTTGGTTCTGTTGTAACTGCTTTTCTTTGTGTGTTGTCGTTACTTTGGATGACAACTGCTACACCATTAAATGTTTTTAAAGGTCGAGTGGAAGAATGGAAGCCGCTATCTATTAACAATACTGCAAAAAGTTCTAAAACTATAGCAGTCCAAGATATTGAAAATTCGGGAACAAAAATAACTGGTGCTGAATATGCAAATATTAAAGCTGCAGCAGACACAATCTTAGCTCCAGCTTTAGAAGGTACTGAAAAACCTGAATCCATCGCTGCTGATCTTCCATCTAAACCGATTGTTGTTACAGATATTTATCGTATTGGTGGTTCGACAGCTAATCCACTCCACTTAGAATTTAAGCACAAGCCACTATATGCTGTTGCTATATATTGTCCACTTGATGAAATAAAAAGTAAAACAGCTTTTAGAAATACATGTGAGACTCCGCTCGACGGAAAAACTAACACAAAGGTATTGGTTTTAGAAAAGGACCTTGGTTCACTCAGGCAACCACCTACTTTTTTGTTTCTCGGTTCATTTATTTTGTGCATAATATTTCTTTTGAATCTTCACTGGAGGGAACAAGATACTAAACCAGAAGAAGTTGTGAATGGTGATATTAAAGAGGACGAAGAAAAAGAAAAGGTAGATGCATAAGATGAAGAAAATATCTTTAAAAATTAATAAATCTATTATTCGATTATCTTGTTTTTCAGTAATTGCAATTATTTTAAATGCGTGTACTACAGAACGTGGTGGAGTTGCTATTGATGCGTCCGGCGAAAAAGGTGGAGGAACACAACCGGGCGGTGGAGGCCTGGGATTCGTAATCTTGTTCTTGGTAGTTACTGTTATAATTCTTGGGATATTTGCTATGGATAGAATCAAAAGATCGAAGGAATCGAAAAAAAGTAATAATGAAAACGATGAATAGGAATTAAACTCTGCAATGCTTCGTTCTTATCAACCTATTTTAATACTTTTAGTTATAGCGCTAATATTTGTTTTTGCTTCTTTTGCTGCCTCAATTCTTTTGGGTCCAAAACGAAGAACTATGGCAAAAACTGCACCTTATGAATGTGGAATAATCCCAGAAAAAGACACGCAGGAAAGATTTTCTGTAAAATTCTATTTGCTTGCAATAGCTTTTATAGTTATCGATGTTGAAATAATATTTCTATATCCATTTGCGACAATATTTGTACGTAGAACATTCCCTAATGGAATAGAGATTGCCGGTTTAGGTTCGGCTGGTCTAGCTGTTATGGGAATATTTTTGATTGTTCTCCTTTTTCCTTTTGCCTATTTATTATCTAGTGGAGTTTTAAATTTTGGACCCTTGACATCAAGAAAATCAAAAATCGTAAAACCAATAATCCGCTCAGAGGGTTTCGTTCGAGGTGAAAAATAATGGGTTTAGAATCAGTATCACATAACTTTTTGACCGGTCGTTTAGAAGACATGGTTCAATGGGCAAGAAAAAATTCTATGTGGCCTGCAACTTTTGGATTAGCATGTTGTGCAATCGAGATGATGGCATCTGGAGCTGCTCACTATGATATTGCTCGATTTGGAATGGAAGTATTTCGCGCTTCTCCGCGTCAAGCAGACTTGATGATAGTTGCTGGTAGAGTAAGTCAGAAAATGGCACCAGTATTACGTCAAGTATACGATCAGATGGCAGAACCAAAATGGGTTATTTCAATGGGTGTTTGTGCTTCTAGCGGTGGAATGTTTAATAATTACGCCATTGTCCAAGGGGTGGATCAAATAGTTCCAGTTGATGTGTACGTACCTGGTTGTCCTCCAGGGCCTGAGACTTTGATACATGGTATTTTAACTCTCCATGAGCAAGTAAAAAATGGAGATATTTTAAAACGTCGTAGCGAAAATAGAACAGGTGCAGGAATAATTATTCCTCAAATAGATGGTCAAACTGCCAGCGGAAAACCCTTACCGAACCCTACAGTTCGAAAGGTTAAATCATGAATTCCTTGTCTAGTAGTGTAATAGAAAAATTTGTTAATGTAATACCAACAGATTCACATGGACAGGACGTCATTTACGCAAGCAAAACTGATTATAAAGACATAGTTAGATTCCTAAAAGATCAGTGTGATGTAATTATGTGCATAGATGTTACTGCAGTGGATTTTCATGGTGCACATGAAAGAATAAGTATAGCTGGAGTATCATTAGAACGTTTTGAAATTGTATCTAATTTTATTTCTCACAAACGCAATGAAAGAATACGACTTATTGTTCCAGTTAATGAAAATAAAACAAATGTTGATTCAATAATGGATATATTTCCTGGCGCAAATTTTGCAGAGCGCGAAGTATACGACATGTTCGGTATAACTTTTGATGGACATGAAGAAATGTCTAGAATACTAATGCCTGAAGAATGGATAGGTTATCCACTTCGTAAAGATGATACGCCAGCGAGGATTCCAGTTAATTTTACAGATGATTTACCACGAGATTCGAAATCGGATCCTTCTATTGCAAAGCAAGACCAGTCACACCCCGTTGAAAAGCGAGATTTTAGCTAATGGATCAAGAACTAAATAAAGATATATTCGATGAGAATACAGATGATGAAAAACAAGAATTTCTCGCATCCCAAGACAATATTTTTCACGAAAATGCAAACGATAGACTTTTTGCTCAAACAGATGAGGGTTCACAAACCTTAAAGAAAAAAGAAATAGTATTTGCAGGAGGCCCATGGCCAGATGGCGATCTCGATGAGACAATGCTTATAAACATGGGTCCACAACATCCTTCAACACATGGTGTCCTTCGTGTGATGATGGAATTAGATGGCGAAACAGTTATAGATTCAAAACCAATCATCGGATACCTCCATACTGGAATGGAAAAAACTGGTGAAGAACTGACTTATGTTCAAGGTTGCACAAATGTAACCCGTATGGATTACGCGTCACCATTATCAAATGAACTTGTATATTCTTTAGCCGCTGAAAAATTATTAGATATAGAAATACCTGCACGTGCAACATGGGCTCGAATGATGTTAGTTGAGTTAAACAGGATTTCATCACACTTACTATTTCAGGCAACAAATGGTATGGATGTTGGTGCGGTTTCGATGATGATTTATGGTTGGCGTGAACGCGAAGAAGTACTGAGATTATTAGAAAAGATAACTGGTTTAAGAATGAACCATAACTTTATCCGTGTCGGCGGAATAGCAGCAGATCTTCCTGATGGTTGGAAAAAAGATGTTTTAGAGATTTGTGACATGGTCGAAAAAGGTGTTAAACAATATGATTTATTGTTAAGCGCTAACCCAATATATCGTGAGCGCATGGTTGGTGTAGGTATCTTATCGACCGAAGATGCTCTAGGGTTAAGTGCTACGGGACCAATATTGCGATCAACAGGCTATGCTTGGGATTTACGAAAAGAACAACCTTATTTGGCATATAATGAAGTTGAGTTTGATGTTATAACAACAGAAAATGGCGATGTATTCGACCGTTATCGAATTAGGTTATATGAAATTTTAGAATCTGTAAAAATAGTCCGCCAATGTGTAGATAAAATGCCACTCGGTGATTTTCGTGTTCAAGATAAAAAAGTTACACCTCCGCCTCGTCAACGTATTGACGAATCCATGGAAGCACTAATTCACCATTTTAAAATTTTTACTGAGGGTTTTAAAGTTCCTGCAGGTGAGACCTATATGGCTGTTGAATCTCCACGTGGAGAAATTGGATGTTATATTGTCGCCGATAGTGAACCTAAGCCTTTACGTATGCACATTAGAGGACCAAGTTTTTATAATTTGCAAACCATGAGCCCAATGATGCAAGGACGTTACCTGGCAGATGCTGTTGCTGTAATTTCCAGCGTTGATCCTATTATGGGAGAGGTAGATAGATAATGGCGTTTACGGAAAAAAATCTCGAGCAATCTAAACAAATAATTTCACAATATCCAAATAAAAAATCCGCTATCTTACCTTTAGCGCATCTAGCTCAAGATCAAGACGGCTGGCTTTCCCCAGAAGCAATGCGCGAAATTGCAAAATTAGTAGATGTAACAGCAGCACAAGTTCAAGGTACATGTAGTTTTTACACAATGTTTAAACGTGAGCCTGTTGGTAAATATTTAGTATCTGTTTGTACAAATGTAACTTGTCTTGTTTTAGGCGGACCAGAAATACATGAAACTTTAACTAAAAAATATTTAACAGATGATGATGTAACTGTAGAAGAAGTTGAATGTCTGGCTAAATGCGATGGAGCTCCTTGTTTTCAAGTCAATTATGAATTCGTGGAAAATGTCACCCCACAAGAAGCAATTGACGTGGTTGAGGATTATAAGTCAGGGGCACGTGTCGCTCGTTCTATATCGGGGAGTTTGCAAGGAACTTTTGAGGTTGGTACTTCTGTTCCTTCATTACCACTCACTGCTTCGAGCCCTTCGGGACGTGTCGAGCCTGTAGTCTCGAACCTCACTCCAGATGTTCGCTCACATGATGGTACAGAGGGTGACAACTGATGGCCCTGAAAGAAACACGAATTATTACTAAGCGGCTTCGCGAAAATGAGAATAATCATCTGATAGATGAATATATTGCTAGTGGTGGGTACGAAATTGCTAAGAAGGCATTAACTTTAGATCCTGCTTTTATTATTGAAGAAGTAAAGGCATCAGGTTTGCGTGGTCGTGGTGGTGGAGGATTCCCTACGGGATTAAAATGGTCATTTTTGGCACCAGATTCTTTCCCAAGATATTTAGTTATAAATGCAGACGAGGGTGAGCCATCTACTTTTAAAGACAATATGTTATTAACAAATGATCCGCATCAACTCGTAGAGGGAATTATATGTTCTGCGTTTGCAATTCAAAGTAATCTTGCCTTCATATATTTGCGTGGGGAGTTAGCTCTTGCATATGATCGAGTAGTCAATGCAATATCAGATGCACGATCAAAAGGTTTTGTTGGTAAAAATATTTTTGGTTCTGATTATGATCTTGAGATAGTTGTTCATCGTGGTGCAGGAGCATATATTTGTGGGGAAGAAACAGCATTAATAGAATCGCTTGAAGGCGAACGAGGGATGCCTCGAATCCGACCTCCATTTCCAGCTATTGCTGGCCTATATGCAAAACCTACTGTTGTAAATAATGTTGAAACAATATCAACTGTGCCTCATATCTTAGAAATGGGCGGAGCTAAATATGGTGAACTAGGTGTTAATAAATCAACGGGTACAAGAATCTTTTCTGTTTCTGGACATGTTAATAAACCGGGTAATTATGAAGTTGAACTTGGTTGTACCTTTCGACAACTAATTGATGATCTTGCTGGTGGTATTAAAAATAATGGAAAAATAAAGTTTTTTATTCCTGGTGGAGGATCATCACAATGGCTTATAGGATCAGATGAACACTTAGACTGTCCTCTTGATATGGACGAAGTTGGACAACGTTTTGGTGTCATGCTTGGTTCTGGTGCAATAATGGTATATGACCAAAGCACAGATCCAGTATTAGTTGCCTGGAGGTTAGCTAAATTCTACGCTCATGAAAGTTGTGGTAAATGTACACCGTGTCGCGAAGGAACGGGTTGGCTGGAGAAAGTTTTATATAGGATATTGCATAATGAGGGACGACCAACAGATTTAGATATGCTTTTAGATATTGGCGATAATATTTCTCCCGGATTAAATGCACCATTCTCTCAAACAACAATTTGTCCACTTGGGCCAAGTGCGGTTTCTTGTATTGTCAGTTTGAATAAATTTTTTAAAGATGAAGTACTTAAGCGCATATCACCTGTAAACCAAACAGTTGATAATGAGATAGGATCTGACCTTGCGAGTCAAGCTCAAAGAGGTACAGGCTCTAATAAAAAGGTAGAAATATAAAAATGACAACTACACCACCCGTGCCAACACAACTTGATACTTCAAATTTAAAAGATGATGAAGTATCTTTAATGATTGATGGAAATTTAGTTGTGGCAAAAAAGGGAGAGCTAATAATAAAAGCTGCCCAAAATGCTGGTATTTTTATTCCACGTTTTTGTTACCATGATCGACTAGAACCAGTTGGTATGTGCAGAATGTGTTTAGTGGAAATTGAAGGTGTACGCGGTATGCCACCTTCTTGTACGACTCCTGTTTCGCAAGACCAAGTTATTCATTTTCAAAAAGATAATGTTGAAAAAGTACAAGAGGGTGTACTTGAGTTTTTATTGATCAACCATCCACTCGATTGTCCTGTTTGTGACCGTGGTGGAGAATGCCCTTTGCAAGATCAGACTCTTGCATTTGGTCCTGGTGAGTCACGTTTTGAAGAAGAAAAGCGTCATTGGGAAAAACCAATTGAAATTTCTGATCATGTATTATTAGATCGCGAACGCTGTATACAGTGTGCGCGATGTACACGTTTTGCCGACGATGTTGCTGGTGACCCATTGATAACATTTGCTGAGCGTGGTCAGCATACAGAAGTAAATACTTTTCCTGATGACGAATTTGCATCATACTTCTCTGGAAACATAGTTCAAATATGTCCAGTGGGCGCGCTTACAGCAAAACCCTACCGTTTTAGTTCACGACCATGGGATCTAGCATCTATTGAAACTACATGTTCTGGATGTTCGGTTGGATGTCGCGGTGTTGCCCAAACATCACGAAACGAAATGGTAAGATTTTTGGGTGTTGACTCAGAGCAAGTGAATCAAGGTTGGCTTTGCGATAAAGGTAGATACGGCTATGATTATACGCAATCAGATAATCGAATACTTTCTCCTTATATTTTAAATATAAATAGCGAAAAAGAAAAAGTAAATTATAATACTGCTCTAGATCTTGCAGCTGAAGCTACCAAAAATGCTAAAGATATTTTTGGTGATAAATCGATTGCATTTTTAGGCGGATCACGTGGTACAAATGAAGATGCATACGAATTTACCCGTTTAGCTAAATCCGTAGTTGGAACGAATCGGATAGACGTATGTGAAAATGTTGTTCCTGCTGATATTATCTTTTCTTCAAAGCGTGCACGCATTAGTGACTTAGATAAAGCTAGCGCAATAATTACATTGGGTTGCGATATTAAAGAAACTCTACCTGTTCTTTATTTACGTCTAAGAAAAGCAGTTAAAGAGAGCAAAGCAAAGTTGGTTGAAGTAAATTCCTTCGCTACTTCGATGTCCAGTTTAAGTAATACACAAATTGAATTGATTCCTGGTAATGAAATTTCAGTACTAAAAGAAATCGAAGATGCAGTCTCAAGTATTAAAGAAGTCAATGGTGATTCAAATTCGAAAATAATTCTTATTGCTGGTGATATAAACCAAGCACAAGATCCAAGTTCATTTATTGAATTAGTTCAAAACTTATTAGAGAATCAGGATATATATTATTTACCTTCACACTCGACATCGAATATACTTGGAGCCTTTGAAATGGGTTTTGCTCCGTCGTTACTTCCGGGCCGTGTTGAGCAGAATTCTAATATTGTACCTTCTTGGCCAGCAAGTGATTATTCTCAAAATAGTGGAGAAAACACTATTGAAATATTAAAAGCTGCATCGAGGGGAGACATAAAAGTTCTTTTTCTTATAGGTGCTAATCCATTTGCTTCTGTAGGAGATAAAGATCTTGTAGAAAATGCATTTAGATGTATCGAAACAATAATAGCTGTAGATATATTTGAGAATGAATCTACTAAGTTTGCAAATATCTTCTTGCCTACAACAACTTTTTCAGAGAAATCTGGAACAGTTACAAATATTGAATCTCGTGTTCAGCGCGTTTCACAAGTAGTTGCTCCACAAGGAAATATATTAAATGATTGGCAAATAGCAGCCATGCTTTCTAAGCGCTTAGGTTGTGAACATTTTATTAATACAGTGGATGATATTACAAATGAAATTTCAAGAGTAGCAACTAGTTTTGCGCATCTATCCACAACAGTTTTGGATCGTGCTAGAGATGGAGCGATTTTACCTGTAATTGAAAATAAAGATTCACTTGTTGGTAATGATTCAATTTCTGTTGATACTCCGTCATGGGAACCGATTGTGTCTGTCGCTGTAGTTCACGAAAATCCATTAGAAGAATTAAATAAAGAGGAACATCATCCAAGTGCAAATATAGATTTTGCACAAATGATTACTAAGCCTTTTAGTCGAGAGAAATCCCATACGCGTCATTTGGATCAATATTCATTGCGTCTAGTATTCAAGAAACAGTTTTACAAAAAATCAACTTTATCTAATAATTCGGATTCGTTAAATTTTGTCTCAACTACACATGAAACATATAGCGTAAGAGTAAATTCAAGAAGTATCGATGGTTTCATTGATAAAGACGCAAAATCGATTAAATTCAAAAATGATAAAGGTAGCGTTGAAGTAAACTTCAAAATAGATAACTCTGTTATGCGCGGAGTTGTAGTTGCTAACTTGTCAAATGATCATCCACTAAATATTCTTGTAGATCATAATTTTGAAGTTACTGATTTGCGATTTGAAAATCCAAGTAAGGAAGGTGCATAATCATGTACCATTCTTCGACTTTTATATTATCTATTGTAGATCCGATCGATAATAGTAAATTTGATTTAACAACTTTACTAATTATTCTCGGAAAAGCAGTTGCAATATTTGTCATTCTGCTAGTTGGCGTAATGTTATACATATGGTCAATGAGAAAAGTAATAGCAGATATGCAAAACCGTATAGGGCCATCGAAGGCAGGCCCATTTGGCGTATTGCAAAGTTTGGCTGACGGTACAAAACTATTTTTTAAAGAGCAATCAATACCAGATAATGCGGATAGATCGATGTTCCGTTTAGCGCCATATTTTGCCATCGTACCCGCATTCCTTGCTTTCGCAATTATCCCTATCGGCGGTACAGTAACTATTGCAGGTCATAAAACTAATTTACAGCTTGTTGAATTACCTATGGGTATTTTATGGTTACTAATGATGTCTGGATTAGGACTTTACGGAGTACTTTTAGCAGGCTGGTCTTCTGGTTCAAAATATCCTCTATTGGGATCTATTCGTGCAAGTGCACAGCTTTTAAGCTATGAGGCAACAATAGGTTTAGCAATTGCTGGCGCTGTAATTCAATCTGGATCACTCTCAACTCGAACTATTGTAGATACTCAAAATGGTGAAGGTATTTGGAGTTTTGCTCATATTGGTGACTGGCCACTTTTTAAATGGTTTTTGATTCCAGCATTTATTAGTTTTCTGTTATTTTTGTTAAGTGCTGTTGCTGAGACGAATCATCCACCTTTTGACTTAGTTGAAGCTGAGCAAGAACTTGTTGGAGGATTTCATACTGAATATACAGGTATTCGTTTTGCAATATTTTTCTTGGCTGAATTTATGAATCTGATAACTATGAGTGCTGTAGGCGTAACTTTATTTTTAGGTGGAACCTCTGGACCTTTGATTGGTTCTGGAAACTGGATAGATACTTGGATTTTACCGTCGGCTTATTTCATGGCAAAACTTTTACTTTTACTATATGGAACAGTATGGTTACGTGCAACTTTGCCAAGATTAAGATATGACCAACTTATGGGTCTTGCATGGAAATATTTGATAGAGCTTTCTTTTTTGTGGGTGGCAGCATTATTAGTTTTGCGAGTTTCAAAAAGCCAAGCATGGTCATTTGTTAGTGGTTCTGAACAAATTACTGGTGTTGTTGTATCGTTAATTACAGTGGTAACAGGATTTCTAATATTTGTTGTATTAAGTAAATGTATTCCAAGTGAAAATGAGAATACATCTACAATGTCGATTGTAGATAACGATAATGTAAAAGAGGTGAGTTGATTGGGTCGTTATAGCGGTTTCAGAATTACACTTGCTCAGGTATTTAAAAAGAAGATAACTGGAAAATATCCAAAAGTTAAAAGGCCAAAACCTTTGCGTTTTCATGGACGTCATCAATTAAATCGTTATGAAGATGGCATGGAAAAATGTATCGGTTGTGAATTATGTGCAGGTGTATGCCCAGCAAAATGTATATATGTTCGTGGAAAAGATAATGATATTGATAATCCAACTTCTCCAGGTGAGCGATATGGTTATACATATGAAATTAATTATTTAAGGTGTATTCATTGTGATCTTTGCGTAGAAGCATGTCCAACAGGAGCAATAACTGAATCTAAATTATTTGAATTTTCATTTAATAACAGAAGTGATGCAATCTATACAAAGGATGAGCTATTAGTAGATGACGAAGGTCGAGCACAAAGAATGCCATGGGAATTATGGCACGGATATGAAGACAATGATTCATCTGCATGGATGCGTGCAACCTCACCAAGTGGAAATTCGGATTTCGTTGGCAAGGTGTTATGGAGTAATGAATTAGGAAAAGGAATTGTTAAGCCAGAAATAGGCCAATCCGATGAAAGGGATTTTAGCTGATGGTTTCTGTAGTTTTTTATATAGCTGCTCTTTGTTCAATAGCGGGTGCAATTGGTGTTGTTGTTTCACCAAATCCTATACATAGCGCAATGTTCTTAGTTATGACTTTAATGAGTTTTGCTGTGCATTATGTTTTGCTTGGGGCAGATTTGGCTGCTGCTGTGCAAGTTATTGTTTATGCAAGCGCAATTGTAATTTTGTTTTTATTCGTTATCATGCTTTTGGGTGTTGATGATCATGAAACATTAGATGAACCATTAATTGGTCAACGCGTAATTGCATCTTTTGTATCTATACTTTTCGCTTTAACACTTTTGTTCGTTGGCGGTATTAAATGGGCAAGTGGAAATAAGAGTTTAACTGGATCATTAAAATCTAGTAAAAATAATGGTTTGAGTAATATAGAAATAGTTGCTGAGAAACTTTTTACAAAATATGTATTTATATTTGAACTGACAAGCATCCTGCTAGTTGGGGCTGTAATTGGAGCTGTTGTTTTAGCTAGGCGTTCTACAAGTAGTGATGATGATCTACTGGATCTTGCTAGCGCAGACAATACTAGTTTTGTCGTAGGAGGGTCCGACCTTGCGAGCGAAGCTCGCCGAGGTACAGGCCCTAAAGATGTGGAAGAAGTAAAATGAACATAACAGAATCTCATTTTTTATTTTTAGCTGCA
Organism: Acidimicrobiia bacterium; assembly: GCA_018057765.1. Classification (NCBI taxonomy): domain Bacteria; kingdom Bacillati; phylum Actinomycetota; class Acidimicrobiia; species Acidimicrobiia bacterium. The sequence goes on along the minus strand of JAGPDB010000002.1, from coordinate 84,250 downwards.
ATTATTTTTTGTGTTGGTTTAGCAGGTGTTTCAATTCGCAAAAATGCAATTGTAATGTTTATGAGTATTGAACTAATGCTTAATGCTGCAAATCTAACTTTTGTTGCATACTCAAAGATGCTAGATGATGTTGCTGGCCAAGTTGCAACATTCTTTACCTTGGTAGTTGCTGCTGGTGAAGTAGCAGTTGGCTTGGCATTATTAGTAGCAATTTTTAAACGAACTAAATCTGGTACGAGTCCAGACGAAATTTCTTTAATGCGCGAGTCTTCTGTAAAGGTAGGTGAATAATGAATGTAGAAGTGTTGAAATATTCGTGGCTTATACCTGTAGTTCCACTACTTAGTTCAATTTTTATTTTACTTTTTGGAAAAAGATTTAAACCATTATTTTCTGGTGTTCTGGCAACCTTAGCTATGAGTTCGACCTTCATATTTTGGGTTATTGCATTCTTAGCTATTCATAATGTATCTGGCGATGGAGTTAGAAGATTTTCTAGCGATGGATACATTTGGATGCACGTTGGTAATTTTCAAATAGATTTAAGGTTTATGGTTGACCCTCTATCGATTATAATGGTTGGTTTCATTACCTTTGTAGCGTCATTGATTCACTTATATTCAATTGGTTATATGAAAGGCGATGTTAGGTTTTCTAGATTCTTTGGTTATCTAAATCTTTTTGCTGCTTCAATGCTCACCTTGGTATTGGGGAATAATTTATTAGTAACATTTTTAGGATGGGAAGGTGTAGGTCTTTGTTCTTATCTTCTTGTCTCGTTCTGGTTTGAAAAAAACAGCGCCGCAGTAGCGGGTAAAAAAGCATTTGTGACAAACCGAGTTGGTGATGTGGGCTTTATGCTTGCTATGTTTCTTATTGTTGCAACACCTAGTTTGGGTTCACTTACATATAGCGATATTTTAGAAAAGAGTTCAAATGTAAACTCTACAAGCGCAACATGGATAATTTTATTATTATTTATTGGCGCAATGGGTAAGAGTGCACAATTTCCATTACATATTTGGTTACCTGATGCAATGGAAGGGCCAACACCAGTTTCAGCATTGATTCATGCTGCAACCATGGTTACTGCAGGTGTCTATTTGATGGTGCGAGTTTCACCCTTGATCGGGAGTTCATCACCATGGGTTAGTCATGTAATTGCAATTGTAGGTGTTTTAACTGCTCTATATGCTGCAACATGTGCATTGGCACAAAACGATATTAAACGTGTTCTTGCTTATTCAACAGTTTCGCAATTGGGCTATACCTTTCTAGCTATTGGAGTTGGATCTTATTCAGGTGCGATATTTCATGTAGTAACGCACGCATTTTTTAAGGCTCTTTTATTCTTAGGTTCAGGATCTGTAATTCATGCAATGCACGGACCAGGGCATGAGAAAAATTTTGATGCACAAGATATGAGATTTATGGGTGGTTTAAAGAAGCTATTACCTATTACCTCTATTACTTTTATAATTGGTTGGTTAGCAATTGCGGGTGTATTCCCTTTTGCAGGTTTCTTTTCGAAAGACGAAATTCTAGGTGCTGCTTTCGCTAGTGGTGGTGTGCTTGGTTACTCTTTATGGTTTGTTGGTTTAATTACTGCACTGTTGACTGCTTTTTATATGACAAGACAAGTTCGGATGGTATTTTTTGGTAAAGCAAGATATGGTGAAGTCGAACATAAGCCTCATGAATCTCCAAAAACTATGACAATCCCACTAATTGTTTTGAGTTTCTTTGCTGCAGTTATCGGTTTCCTCAATTTTCCTACACATGCACGTGAGGATTTCACGAAATTTTTAGAACCAGCAATAGAAGGTGCGCCTTCTCAAATAGCAGCAAGTTTTGATGAAAGCAAAGGGTTGATATTGGCAGGTATCTCACTTGTACTAGCAATATGTGGAATCATTTTTGGCATATACAAATATAGAACCAGACCAATAAATGTTGATGATGAACCATTGGAATCACTTGGTGGCTTCTTGTCTGTGACACAAAATGCTTGGTACGTAAATATATCTATTGCAAAATTAGTTTCAACAATCGGAGTTAGATTCTCTAATTTATTATGTTCGTTTGATACCAATATTGTTGATCGAAGTGTTATGTCTTTGGCTACTGTTACCAATAGAGCTGGTGAGTCATTTCGTAAAATACAAAGTGGGTATTTACGACGGTATGTATTATTGATATCTTGTGCAACATTTGTAATGGTCTTAATAGTGTCTGTAGGTGTTTCTAGATGATTTTTGCACAAATTAATAGTATGAATTTTCCTATATTAAGTTCAATGATTGGCATTTGTTTAATTGGCGCAATAGTTGTTGCACTTTTGAGTAAAGCGCAAGCTGGTCTTGCTCGTATGCTTGGTTTAGTATTTACTAGTGCTGCGTTAGGTTTAGGTATATATCTTGTATATGCATTTAAATCAGTTTCAAATATACAAGCGAAAGAATCTTACACATGGATCAAAGATTTAGGAATCAATTTTTCGTTAGGCGTTGATGGTTTAAGTGTTTTTCTAGTTGCTTTAAGTGTTTTCCTTTTTCCTTTAGCGATATTGGCTTCTAAAAGTATCAAAAATAATGAGCGTTCATTTATTGCATGGCTATTATTCTTAGAAGCAGCAATTATTACTGTTTTTGTAGCAAGAGATATTTTCGTTTTCTTTATTGGATTTGAATTAGTTCTTATCCCAATGTATTTTCTCATTCTTGGTTTTGGGCATGAAAACGCAAAGAAAGCTTCAATGAAGTTTTTCTTATTCACCATGGGTGGATCAGTATTTTTCTTGGCATCGATGTTGACCATTGCAGCAATGCGACATGGTAGTACTGGTACATGGTGTTTTGATATCGAACAACTGCGTGTGTATAGCGTAAATAATGTTTCTGGATCTGTTGGACTCTGGCTATTTGCTGGATTCGCCATTGCTTTCGCAGTAAAAGTTCCTTTATTCCCATTACATACCTGGCTGCCAGATGCCCACACAGAGGCACCTACAGCTGGTTCAATAATATTGGCAGGTCTTTTACTTAAACTTGGAACCTATGGATTCTTGAGAATTGCAGTATCGTTTTTCCCGTCAGCCGCTCATCAACTCAGATGGATATTCTTAACTGTTGCTGTTATTGGAATTATATATGGTGCAATCGTTGCAACAATGCAGCCTGATCTCAAAAGGCTTATTGCGTATTCATCTATTGCTCATTTGGGTTTTGTAGTTTTAGGTATTTTCTCATTTACCGAACTTGGTATCTCGGGAGCAACATTTACAATGGTCAGTCACGGTTTGACTACTAGTGCCTTATTTGCAATAGTGGGTATGATGTATGACAGAACCCATACAAGGAAAATCGCTGATTATTCTGGACTGATGAAAACTGTGCCAGTGTTGAGCGGAGCGTTTTTGATTGCTACATTTGCTTCAATTGGTTTACCTGGTTTTTCTGGTTTTGTTGGAGAATTCCTGAGCATGTTAGGTGCATTTAATTCCGCACGTTTCTATACAGTCATTGCTGTAACTGGCGTTATATTCGCAGCACTATATCTATTATGGGCATACCAGAGAATATTCACTGGTGAACCAAATGCTCTAGCAAAAAAGATGAAAGATCTTTCTTTTAGAGAAATAGTTGTCGTAGTACCACTTTTATTGATGAGTTTATTTTTAGGACTAGTGCCTCAATATATGTTAGATCGCATAAACCCTTCAGTTCATAAAACAACTACACAAATTTCTAAATCTATACATTCTGGAGAGTCAAAATGAATATTGGTGACGTTAACTTCAACGGACTTTTTCCACTTATAATTTTTGTTATAAGTATTTGTTCGTTGACACTTTTTAGATCATTAATAAGAACTAATTATAATTTGCATAGAAGAGTTGGAGTTATTTCAACTATTAGTGCAAGTTCGATTGTAGTTATTTCTCAACTAGCTAGATGGAGAAAATTTGATCAAGGACTTCTGGGAAAGAAAGATCTATTAACTCTCAATGGCCTAGTAAGTACCGACCGTATTAGCGTTATTTCAATATTAGTCATTTCGTTAATCTCTATACTTGTATCTTTGAGTGCATCGTCTTATTTAAAATCAAGAAAAGATATACCAGCTGGAGAATTTTTCATCTTGTTACAAATTGTTATTTTAGGAATGTTCGCATTTGTTATGGCGAATGATTTAGTAGCAATATTTATAGCTTTAGAAACTTTCTCTATTCCTTTATATGTTTTAACAGCATATGATGCTCGACGTCTGCGATCATTAGAAGCAGGATTTAAATACTTTATAATGGGAGCTGTTTCATCAGCAATCTTTTTATATGGTGTAGCTTTACATTATGGATTAACAGGTTCAACAGCTTTAGTTGGAGTTGCCGAGAATTCTTCACTAGCAAATGTTTCAATGGTATTGCTAAGTGTTGGTTTACTTTTTAAAGTCGCAGCTTTCCCTTTTCATTTTTGGTCTCCTGATGCATATCAAGGGGCGCCTTCACCCATAACCACTTTTATGTCAGCTTCAACAAAACTGGCAGCTTTTGTAGTTTTTGCACGGCTTGTGTCAACAAACGTTATAGATGCAGGAATCAATGGACCCTCTGGACGCGTTTTATTAACACTCGCTTGTTTAACTTCTGCAATTTTTGGAGCTACAGTTGCCTTAAAGCAATCTAATATTAAACGTGCTATTGCATATTCTTCGATTTCACATACGGGCTATATTTTATTGGCTATGAAATCAGGTGGATCATTGGCTTTAGGTCCTGTAATTACATATGTAATTGCATATGGATTTATTATTGTAGGAACATATTTAGTTATAGGCTATTTGAGTACACCAAATGAACAAAATGATTCAATACTTTCAATCAACGCTTTAGCTAAGACTAATCCTTATATAGCAGGCTCTTTAACAGTATTTTTATTAGCTCAAGCTGGTATTCCTTTAACAAGTGGATTTATTGCAAAATTCGAAGTGTTTAGAGTTGCGTTAGATTCAAAATTTTATATAACATCATTAATTGTATTAATTGCAACTGTTATAAGTGCAGCATTCTATTTAAAACTAATTCTTTCAATGTACTCTGATTCTTTTAATCATGATACCGAAAAAGTAATTGATGTGAAAGCAAATATTGTTCCGAAGCCAACTTCAATAGCTATAGGCGTCTGCGTATTTATCACAGTTGCTATAGGTGTTTTCCCATCACTACTAACTGGGTTTACTAACGTTTTATAAGCGATGTGCATCCAAAAACGCAAAAGACTGCTTATAAGTTTCTTCCATTAGTATTTCACTATTACTAAAGTCATACATATCTCTTCTATCAATTGGTCGAGGCATATGAAATACTTTTATATTATGTTTGGCTTCACGCAGTTCCGTATCGAATCTTTGAGAGCGTGAAATTGAGAAAGACCTAGTAATAACATCTAATGGTGTCCTTAGATTTTTTATTGGTGAAGATCCGGAAACATTTAATACATATATTTCTCCAACGTCTTCACTTATTGCATGCCAAATTGGTACAGCGTTAACCACACCTCCATCAACTAATATTCTGCCATCGTGTTTTATAGGTGGAAAAACTCCTGGTAGTGCAGCACTTGCTAATAATGCCTCTTTAAGTGGGCCTTTTGAATATATGATTTCTTCTCCGGTGGTTAAATCACATGTGACAATTCTTATGGGTAATTGTAAATCTTCAATCTCTCGTACTCTTGTAGCTCTATCAATTACTTTTGATAATCCGGTATTTTCTACAAGGTATAAATCTCTTTTGAGTAAATTCCAAGCTCTAGTAAAAGATCCACCAGGGAATACATCGCCGGTTTTAATATTTTTCCAGAATTCAGTCAAATCAGAAATTCCACTGATTGTAGGGTTTGTTGCGAGAGCAGCAGCGTTAAGTGCACCAACTGATGTACCTATAAGTAGGTCTGGATAAATACCATGTTCAAATAAGGCTTGCAGCATACCAACTTGGGCACAACCCATATTTGCTCCACCCGAAAGCACGAAAGCCTTTAATTTGGGTTTTTTCTTCTTAAATAAATGCATCATCAACATTCTAATATTAAATGTATCAATAATTTTTGCTTTGCTCTTAAATGATCTATTGATAAATGCAAATTGTATCAAAAGGTATGATCATGCTGATATCCTGTCATGACTCAACCAGGTATTCCCGTTACAGCCAATGATGACCAAATTAAGCAACTTGATTTTCCGAGCCGTCATGATGCTAATCAATCTGTAGATTTGTTGATCCAGCGATATCCTTGTTGTAAGGATTTTGTATCTAGTGATCTAATCGGAAGAAGTTTAATCACTGATTTACAGGAAAGTCTTAAAACTTTTGATGCTATAGCCAAGAAAATGGCTGATCTAATCGGAGTCCGACAAATAAGCGAATTGTCTGAATCAAGTATGAACTCAGATGCTGACCCAGCAAAGAATGAAAACGCGACCTATCTATATATGGCATATCGCGAGAAAATAGCACAAATCGCCGATATGGGTTGGATATCTGACGAAGATCTAATGGGTTATTATAATAAAAGGATTCAGAAAATCACAGATTCTCTATCTAAGTATCAAAATACTAGTTATAAACGCGCAATTAGTGGCTTTTATCAGTCATCACAGTTAATTAGAGCTGCTATTAAAAATAGCAGCGAAAAACAAAGAGCAGATTTTAGAGATTCAATTAAACGTGAATCTAAAGTTTTATTGAGTGCCACAAGAGGAAATATTAATATTAATTACAAAATTGCAAGAGGAGAATTACGTGGGTTTTTGAAATCTTTGGATATATCTGCCACAATTGCAAAAGAAATTCATGGCGGTCTGCTTGAGACAGTCGTAGCTGGGTCTGAAAGGTTCCAATCAAAATTAAATCTAAGTCATTCCTCGATTTATATTACTTCTTATTGTTTTATGAGTGCAGCAATCTCTGCAATGCGGCTCCAAGCGGGTACTTTATCCATGCATGTACCTTTAGTTTCAGCGGGTGCAATAACAGTGGGTAGTATTGTTCATCTAATTAAAGAAGCAAAAAATAGACGTTCAATCTCAGCTCAAAGATTAGTGCCAAATCGTCCAAGTGCAACTCTACTATTTGATAGCTACCATAAAATTGCTTCTAAACTGCCAACAGTGGAAGTTGTAGATACCGATGGTGCAATTATAGGTACTGGATTTGACGTAAATGGCTTTCCTGAAGGTCACGTGTCGAAAGAAATAGATGACATTGGTGAGCGCGTTTCATCATTTGATGGAGTCGTACCTGATCCTTCAACGGTAGATCCGCAAATACCACCTAGTATATGTATTAGTACCGTACATGTAGATTCTTTTCTTGGAAAACAAATACTTAGCAATTAAACGCTTAACCTTTAAAACAACTTTCTTGGTAGAAAATCTCGTGTAATTAAAACGTTGATATCTAGTAACTGTTTTTTTTAAAAAATTACCCCTTATTTTCTGAAAATGTACTTAAAACCTAATAGACTCACATTCGGATATGTTTAGTTTCAATCATCAAATCGCCACAATAGCTAATATAGCCACAAGTAAAATTAGTTCGAACCCCATGACCGAATATTACCGCAACTATCTATCTGTAGCTATATTTATGTTTGCTGCAATGGGCATGGTTGGCGCAATGTTGGGTATGGCGAAATTGCTAAGGCCTAACGTTAGTGCAAAACAAAAATATAAAGTTTATGAATCAGGATCAGATCCAATTGGTGGTCTAGGCCAAAGCAATATTAGATATTATATATTTGCATTATTATTTGTTATTTTCGACGTTGAAGCAATATTTGTTTTTCCATGGGCTTTAAATGTTGAAGGACTTGGTGTTTTTGGTTTTAATGCCATGGCGATTTTTCTAGTCGTATTATTTGTTGGTCTCGCGTATGACTGGCGCAAAGGATTACTTAAATGGGCGTAGTCGACAAAGGTTTACTAAACGGCAAAAAGATCAAACCGTTAACTTGGTTATTGAATTATTCGAGAAAATATTCACTGTGGATGTTTCAATGGGGGCTAGCTTGTTGCGCAATAGAAATGGGTGCGGCATTAGCATCACCCCGATATGACATGATGCGCATTGGAGTAATTCCATTTCCAGCATCTCCTCGTCAAGCTGACTTGGTTGTGATATCTGGTACAGTCACAGACAAAATGGTTCCTGCAATTGTTCGATTATACGAACAGATGCCTGATCCAAAATATGTTATCTCAATGGGTGCGTGCGCTAACAGCGGTGGTCCATATTGGGATTCGTATTCCGTCACAAAAGGAATTGACCAAATATTGCCAGTCGATGTTTATATACCAGGATGCCCTCCTCGGCCAGAAGCTTTAATTCAGGCTGTAACAATGTTGCAAGAGAGAATTCAACTTGAAGGTATTGACAATGACGAATTACAGAATAGATTTTTAGGAAAGCCTACACTAGGTGAATTTACTGGACGAAAAATTATGCCAGTAGCAACGGCTGCGACACCCCGATACAATCAAAATACAGAAGAAGTTCCAGTTGCGATTACATCAAAGACAGGTGCATGATGGTTGATTCTACCGATGACGTGATTCGACAAGCTGGCTCAGTCTCTCAGTCTTCTATTGAGACTTCGGCTACAAATGCTCCATCAGAAACATTAATTGCATCTGTTAAAGAAGCCTTCGGTAAAGAATTATTACAACTTGAATCGAATCATGGTGATTTGATCATTCGTGTTACAAAAGCTGGTTATGCAAAGGCCGCGAAGATAACAAACGAAGAATTAGATTGCGACTTCTTGTCTTTTGTCAGTGCAATAGATTTTATGCCGATGCCGGTAAACGAAGATGATTTTAATCGCGAAGCAGCACAACCGACTCAACCAAAAGAACAAACTGTTGGTGTTGGTGGTGGAGAAACTCGTTTTCAAGTTTTCTCACATGTACAATCAACAACAAAACATTTTGGTATAACAATCAAAGTTGATGTTTGTGATGATCCTAACGACACTAAGAATTTTAGTGTCGCATCTTTTGTTGATGTATTTCCTGGAGCAGATTGGCACGAACGTGAAACATGGGAAATGTACGGTATAGATTTTATAGGTCATCCCGAAATTCGACATTTATATTTACCAGGTGAATTTGAAGGCTTTCCTTTAAGAAAAGATTTTCCACTACTTGCACGAGTTGTAAAACCATGGCCAGGCCTTACAGATGTTGAGGCTATGCCGGAGGTTAAAGAATAATGACTAAAAACACCTCAGATATGATTGAAGTAGACCCATCACAACTTGGTGATATTTCTAATGCAAAATTAAACCTAGAATTAGATAATGGCGACATGATTCTAAACATGGGTCCACAGCATCCAGCTACTCATGGTACTTTGCGATTAGTTGTGCGACTTGATGGTGAAAGAGTTATTGCTGCAGATCCTGTTATTGGTTACATGCATAGAGGTTACGAAAAACTCACCGAATACAGAACATATCCACAAATTACTACTTTAATTAACCGTATTGACTGGTTGAGTTCCTTTGCAAATGAAGTTCCATTTATTAACGGCGCAGAAAAACTTTTGGGAGTAGAAGCCCCTCCACGTGCAGAATATTTGCGGACAATACTGACAGAACTTTCTCGTATTTCTACATTTCTATTATTTTTAGGTGAGATGGGATTACAAGTCGGTGCAATTACACCTGCATTTTATGGTTTTCGTGATCGTGAATATGTTGTCAACTTAATTGAAGCCGTTACTGGTGGACGTTTTCATCCAAACTTTAACCGCATAGGTGGTCTATATAATGACTTACCATGGGGCTGGACTAGTGAGTGTAAACGAGTTTTGGATATTTGTGAAAAATCTATTGATGATTTTGAACGATTGGTAATGGAAAACGAGATTTTTCAAGCTCGCACACGTGGTGTTGGAATCATAACCAAAGAGATGGGTTTGAAATACGGAGTTAGTGGTTCAAATATTCGAGCTAGCGGTGTTGATTGGGATTTACGTCGCGATGGACAAAAATATTTAGCTTATGACGATATAGATTTTAAAGTTTGGACTCATCCCGATGGAGATTCATTCTCTCGCTATTGGGTGCGCTTGCAAGAAACACGTGAATCAATAAATATGGTTCGACAACTTATTGACAAATTACCAAGTGGTGCAATCATGACCAAAGTTCCATTGATTATTAAAGTTCCAGAAGGTGAAGTTTGGGTTGAAACAGAAAACCCTCTTGGTCAAATGGGTTACTATATATATTCAAAAGGATCTACGGGACCTTTCCGTGTGAAAATAAGATCTGCATCTTTTTCTAATGTTTCAATTTGCCCATGGTTATTAAAAGGTGTTTATGTTCCAGATATTGTGACAATTCTTGCCTCATTATATTTTATTTTGGGAGATATAGACAGATGATTTCTCATGGTGTAACTTTTGCTCTAGAGATAGGTTGGGGCTGGACAGCTGCAATTAAAACTGCAATAGTCTTAGGAACTATCCCTGCAGGTGCTTTAATTCTTGGTTATGTATTCCTTCTAAAAATGATGAGTCATATGCAATCACGTTTAGGTCCTATGGACCCAGGTGGATTTCATGGTTGGTTCCAACTTGTTGGTGACGGTATAAAATTCTTGCAAAAAGAAGATATCATGCCAGAAGATGCTGATAAAAAAGTTTTCGCAATGGCACCTATTGTTATTTTGATGTCTACCTTTTTGGTTTATATCGTTATTCCTGTTGGTCCTGATCTTCAAGTACGAAATTTAAATGTTGGAGTTTTTTATGCGCTGGCTGTTTCATCATTAAGCGTTATTGGTGTTTTGATGGCTGGGTGGGCAAGTGCTTCTAAGTTTGCTTTACTAGGTGCTTTGCGTGCTGCTGCTCAATTAATTGCCTATGAACTTCCATTGCTTTTAGCTGTTGTAGGTGTTGTTATGCAAGCACGTACTGCAGACTTACAAGGTATAGTTGCAGCACAACACGAAGGTTCAATTTTTGGTTTGCATGCAATAGGTAATCCATTTATTTTAACTCAGTTTGTTGGTTTTGGATTGTTCATGGTTGCTTCACAAGCAGAATTAACACAGCCTCCATTTGATATGCCTGTAGCTGAGTCAGAACTCGTTGGTGGCTATATGGTTGAGTACACAGGTTTTAGATTCTTATTCTTCTTCATGGCTGAATTTGGTACCGCTTTTGCATTCTCAGCAATTTCGGCAACATTATTTTTAGGTGGATGGTCACTACCAGGAGTGCCACTCGACGCTAGCTATATGAAATTTTTGGGACCACTAGTTTTATTTACAAAAATTATGTTGATTGCATTTTTGATGTTCTGGGCCCGATTTACTTATCCGCGATTTAGAGAAGACCAACTTCAAAGCCTTGCATGGAAATATTTAATACCAATATCAGTATTAAATATTTTGGTTACTGGTGCTTTCATGGTCTGGAATTAACGGAAGGATTTATATGAGTGATAAACCTAAAAAAAGTAAAAAGCCAAAGATTCCAGGTGTGGTCAAGGGTTTAACTGTGCCTTTCCGTACAATGATGGAACCTGCAGTAACTATTCAGTATCCTCATGAAAAAGAAGAAGTTGCCCCACGTGCGCGTGGTGTTATTGCTCTTTCCGAAGAAAACTGCACAGCTTGTATGTTATGTTCTAGATCTTGCCCAGACTGGTGTATCTATATTGAAGGACATAAAACAAAAGCACCACCTCGACGTGAAGGTGGTAAAGAACGTAACGTTAATATTTTGGATCGTTTCGACATTGACTATAGCCTTTGTATGTATTGTGGAATCTGTGTTGAGGTTTGTCCTTTCGATGCACTTTTTTGGTCACCAGAATTTGAATATAGTGAATTTCGTATTGCTAATTTGTTGCACCAAAAACAAACACTTTTTGATTGGATGGATACAATACCTGAGCCAGAGCCTCTTGAAGCAGGCGCAATTCCTGCAAAAGTAAAGAAGAAAAAATGATAGTACAGAATGTAATTTTTGTTCTCTTAAGCATTGTTGCTTGTGTAGGTGGCTTTGCAGTTGTACGTACACCAAATATTGTCCATGCTGCATTATATTTAGTAGCTGTTTTGGGTGCGATAGCTGGAATATATTTATTGATTGCTGCAGAATTTTTGGCTTGGGTCCAGATACTTATTTACATAGGTGCAGTAATGGTACTTTTGCTATTCGGCATAATGTTAACTCGCTCACCTATGGGAGATAACGAAGATTTAGATAATAAAAATCGTATACCTGCTTATATAGTATCGTTAGCAACATTCGCATTAATATCAACTCTTATTATTAAGGCATTTGATAATAAGGAGAAAATTGCAATCAGTGGTACAAGTGTGAATAGTACTTTAGCAAATGGCCGTATGGATGCATTAAGCAATTCACTCATTTTCGATAATGTCTTTGCCTTTGAGTTAGTCGGAGTTTTGCTTTTAGCAGCTTTAATTGGCGCGGTTGTTTTAGCGAGGAAGGACTGAGATGCAAATTAATATGATTTTAATAGTTAGCGCGTTTCTTTTTTCTTGTGGGATGTATGGGATTATTGCAAGAAAGAATGGAATCTTGGTCTTAATGAGTATTGAGTTGATGCTTAATGCAGTGAACTTAAACCTTATTGCTTTTTCACAATTTTCACAAAACGTTGTTGGTAATACTTTTGCAGTATTTGTAATTACTATTGCTGCAGCTGAAATATGCGTAGGCTTAGGTTTAGTTTTACTTATTGCTCGTAACAAGAAATCTCCAAATCTTGATGAATTAGATAAGTTGAAGGGTTAAAAATGATTAGTTCTATATTGTTAACTAACCTTTTGCAAGGTGGAGAAGGCGAGTCAGCTGAAGGCGCACATCACTTAGGTGAAAAGATTACTTCATTAAGTTCACAAGGTCCTTGGTTTTTAACACATGCTTGGCTGATAGTTTTAATTCCTCTCGTTAGTTTCTTTTTGATTTTATTTTTTGGTAAGAAACTTCCAAAAGGAGGGCATGAAATTGGCATTACTGCATTGGTAGCTGTTTTAGCTTATGCAATAATGGCTGCTTATCAATGGATAAATTTTGCTGACGAGTCAAAAGTTTATGGTCAGGCTTATACTTGGTTACGTTTTGGTGTTTTAAAACTAGAAGCTGGTACTCAGATTGATGGCCTTGCAGTAATGATGTTAATTGTTGTAGGTGTAATTTCTACACTCGTACATATCTATTCGACTGAATATTTAAAAGGTGATATTAGATATACGCATTATTATGCAGCGCTATCTCTTTTTACAGCTTCAATGATGATGCTTATAGTTGCAAGTAATACTTTGCAATTGTTGCTCGGTTGGGAACTCGTTGGACTATGTTCATTTATGCTCATTGGGCATTGGTGGGAAGAAAAAGAAAATTCAAATGCTGCCCTAAAAGCTTTCTTCACTACTCGTTTTGGTGATATTGGGTTATTAACTGGTGTTGTAATGACATTCTTTATCGTGCAACGTGCAACTGGTTCTGGATCTTTCTCAATTCTTTCAATTAATAATGCTGCCCTTTCTGGAAAAGTTGGTCACACATTAATACTTATGACGGCTCTTGCCCTATTGCTAGGTATCATGGGCAAGTCGGGACAATTTCCTCTACATACTTGGCTGCCTGATGCTATGGCTGGTCCAACTCCTGTTTCTGCGCTTATCCATGCTGCAACTATGGTTGTTGCTGGTGTTTATCTTGGTGCTCGCGTTTTTCCTATCTTTTGGGAAGGTTTCAATATTGGTGAAACTGGTTTGAATCCTATGATTCTTATTGGTGGTATAACTATTATCGCTGGTGCTGTTTTGGCCTTTGTGCAAAGTGATATCAAAAAAGTATTGGCATATTCAACAATTTCACAACTTGGCTATATGGTTATGGCGCTTGGATCTGGCGCTTGGGTAGCTGCAGTATTCCATCTATTTACACACGCATTTTTCAAAGCTTTATTATTCTTAGGCGCAGGATCTGTCGCACATAGTGGATCTCATCATTCTTTTGAAATGAAAAAAGATATGGGTGGGCTTCGTAAATTGATGCCAGTAACTTTTACTACTTTCATGATTGGTACTGCAGCGCTTGCTGGCATATTCCCATTTGCTGGTTTCTGGTCAAAAGATGAAATCTTGGCAAACGTTGGCCATAATGGTTATCAATTTTTCGTTTATGTTGGTCTAGCAGGTGCTATATTGACCGCTGCATATATGACACGTTGTGTTTATCTAACTTTCTTCGGTGAATATAGAGGACATCATCACCCGCACGAATCGCCTAAAGCTATAACAATTCCTTTAATAATCTTGGCGATATTCTCAATTTTTGCAGGACTATTAAATGCTACACCGTTTGGTATTGAGAAATTTAAAGAATGGGTTGAACCTAAAGGAGCGTTTCCATTAGAGGGATTAGTCCAAGGTGCAGGTGCGTTTATATCTCATGCTGAATTTTCTTGGATAGATGCTGGTATTGCTACTGCATGTGGACTGTTTGGTATTTTAGTTACTTATCTTTACTATTGGAAAAAAATCGGCTTTATTGATTTAACTAAAAAAAGCAAAATCGCTAAGGCAGGATACACATTTTTAGAAAAGAAATATTTCTTAGATGTTCTTTACACTGACATAATTGTTGGTGGACTTAAAAAGCAAATCTCTAATGCTGTTCTTTGGACTAACGACAATATAATTAACGCTTTTGTTAATGGCGTAGGTAAAATTACTGCAAAAATTGGTACGTTTACTTACGAGAAAATTGATCAAAAAGGTGTTGACGGGATCGTAAATGGTTTAGCTTCAACTTCTCAAGGAACAGGTTCGGTTTTAACAAAAGTTCAAAGCGGAAAACTACAACGTTATGCAATATTTTTATTTAGTGGTGTATTAGTTTTAAGTGCAATAATAATTTTTATAAGTAGATAATAAGAAAGGTAGAGATAAAGTGAACTTCGACAAAATCTCTCTCACATTGGCAGTATTCATTCCACTAGCTGGAATGGTAGGTGTTTTACTGACACCTAAAAAAAATGAGGTGGTGGCTAAATCCATTGCTTTAGGTACAGCAATAGCAACTCTAGGTGTAGGTATAGCTATATTAGTGAGATATAATATTGGCCAAGAAGGCTTACAGTTCGGTCGAAATAAAGCGTGGATACCACTTATTAATGCTCGCTACGAAATTGGACTAGATGGTATTGGTTTGCCAATGCTGATTCTTTCAATGCTTATTACCTTATCTGTAATCATATATTCTTGGGATCATTTCCCAGACCCGCGGACTCCAAAAGCATTTCTAGCAATGACACTTTTATTAGAAGTCGGAATGAACGGTACTTTCGTCGCTCAAGATCTAATCTTATTCTTTGTTTTCTTCGAAATCGTTTTACTTCCAATGTTCTTTCTAATTGGTGTTTGGGGTGGTTCGAATCGTAAATACGCCTCACTCAAATTTTTCTTGTTCACACTATTCGGTTCTGCCATGATGCTTCTAGGTTTCTTAGCGCTATTCTTTAAGGGAGGCCATACCTTCTCAATTCCAGAATTGACAGCAATGGCCCAATCAGGTCAGCTAAATATTGCAAAGACTACTGGCTTAATAATATTTGGCGGATTGTTCCTTGGTTTTGCGATTAAAGTGCCTATGTTCCCGTTTCATACTTGGCTACCAGATGCTCATACTGAAGCTCCAACACAGGGTTCAGTTATACTTGCTGCTATTTTGCTAAAGCTTGGTACATACGGTTTTATTAAGATCGCTATTCCAATATTGCCAAAGGCATTTACTTCATGGTCACCATATATCGGTGGTCTGGCAGTGATAGGTATTATATATGGTTCCCTATGTTGTTTGGCACAAAGCGATATGAAACGTTTGATTGCATTTTCTTCAGTTGCCCATATGGGTTTTGTTATGTTGGCTATTTCAACAGGAACTGAATTCGGTATGAATGCAGCCTTGTTTGGAATGTTTGCACACGGTCTAATTACTGGTATGTTGTTTTTTATTGGTGGTTCTGTTCAACACAGATATCACACACGTGAAATGTCACGACTTGGTGGTATGCTAAAACAAATTCCAAAGATGGGTTGGTTGTTCGGTCTTTGCTGTATGGCTTCACTTGGCCTTCCTGGCTTGGCTGGCTTCTGGGGAGAATTTCCAGCAGTATTGAGTGCCTTTAGTCCTGCTCCTGGTTTAAGTGTTCCTCTATTTAGGTTCTACATGGTCGTTGCTGCCGTTGGTACAGTTCTAGCTGCCGCCTATTTATTGTGGATGTTCCAAAGAGTTGCATTTGGTGAAGTTAATGACGAGTTTAAAGATAAAGAAATCCATGACGTTCATATAAGTGAATGGCTTGCTTGGACCCCAATATTGATACCAATTTTTATATTTGGTGTTTATCCAGATTTACTATTCAAATATTTCGCAACACCAGTTGCTGCACTTTTTGGAGCATAAATAATGTTAGCTATAGTTATACAGAAATCGCCAATGATTGACTGGCACGCATTTGCGCCAGAAGTCGTTATTATAATTGGTGCATTAACAATTTTGATTGCTGATCTTTTCTTAAAGAAACGTTCATCATGGAAAACATCAAATATAGCTGCATTAACTTTTTTAGTGGCATTGATTCCAGTAATAACTTTAGCTATTGATGGAACAAACAGATCAATGTTTGGCGGTTCGTACATTGTTGATAATCAAGCGCTGGCTTTTAAAGCATTCTTTTTAGTTGGTGCGTATATTTCCGTGCTACTAAGTGGGGATTATATTCGCGAAGGAGATTATTTCCAGGCCGAGTTTTGGTTCTTGCTTACAATGTCAGTATTGGGTATGAGCACCCTTTCATCGTCGCGAGATTTGATCTCTCTATTTGTTTCTATCGAGACTGTTACTATTCCAACATTCGTCTTGGCATCTTGGCGAAAACGTGATCTTAAATCTAATGAGGCTGGAATAAAATATTATTTAATTGGTGTTATGAGTTCTGCAATAATGCTCTATGGGATGAGCTTTGTCGTTGGTTTTGTAGGTTCAACAAAATTTGTTGATATTCAAAAATATTTTTATGGCAACAACATCCCTATTTTGGCTCACTTAGCAGTGATCTTTACCGTAATTGGTTTTGCTTTCAAAATTTCTTCAGTTCCTTTTCATCAATGGACACCAGATGTATATGAAGGGGCACCTACACCAGTTACTGCATTTTTAAGTGTACTTTCAAAGGGTGCTGGTTTTGTCGGTATCTTAGCTTTAGGCCAGTATGCATTTTTAAATGAAAGAGAAATTTGGATGCCAATACTGTCAGTAATGGTTGTAGCATCTTTAATTATCGGAAACTTTGCTGCATTAAAACAAACAAATATTGTTCGCATGTTAGCGTATTCCTCAATTGCTCAAGGTGGATTTATTTTATTGCCAATTGCTTTATTGGGTTATGGCGATAATTCAAAAACGTCGACCTTGGGAACTAATGAATTTTTTAACAGCGCAGTTCAATCAACTTATATTTATTTAGCGATTTATTTATTCGCTAACTTAGGAGCCTTTGCGAGCATTATTGCAATTTCTCGACGAATTAATTCTGGCGATATAGCAAAATATAATGGTCTAGGAAGACGTGAACCTTTCTTGTCTCTAATGTTGACAATTTTCTTATTTTCTTTAGCTGGTGTTCCACCTTTGGCTGGTTGGTTTGCAAAATTTGTGATGTTTAAAGCAGCATTGGAAATCAATTCTGTAGCTTCTATTACTCTCGCTATTGTTGCAGCTGTAACTTCAGTTGTTGCATTTACATATTATGCAGGAATTATAAAGCGCATGTGGCTTGAAGACCCAGCTGAATTAGATTTATTTGATCAGCCAGAGACGAGTGAAGGATCTCTTTTGTTGGCTGATAAAAAATCTACTGTCGTAATAACTCCAGCACTTCGAGTAGCGATAGTATTATGTGCTGGAGTTACAATTTTGCTCGGTTTCTTTCCCGGAATTATTGCCAGAGTCGGTGAATTAATAGTCCTAGTAAAATAGAGGATAGAGGGACTGTCCTTACAGGCCTTGTTATTCACATTAGACTTTGTAAATGGACATTGAAAATAATTTTGCAGATTATATGCAAGAGGTACTTTACGGTGACGATGGTTTTTATACTAAAGGTGGAGGTTCGGGGCGTACTAAAGATTTTTTAACGTCACCAGAAGTTGGCGACTTGTTTGGTCGTGTCCTTGCTGATTATATTGATGATTGGTATGATAATCTAAAAAATCCAAGTGGGGCAATAGTTATTGATGCTGGTTGTGGGCCGGGCTCATTGGCTGCATCTATTTCTAGGGCTAATATGAAAAACGCAAGTGAAATAGAATTTTATCTTGTTGATATATCTGCGAAACATAGAGCAGCTGTAACTGAAAAATTAAGTAAATTGTCACCTAAATTCTCTTGGTCAGTCCATGGAACTATTCCAGAGTGTGACAAGCCTACCTTAGTAATTGCAAATGAACTTTTAGATAATCTAATTTTTAATATCGGCAAGGTTAGCGAAGTGTATTCAAACTTTGAGCCAGATTATCTTGACAAACCAGCGTATGCAGCATTTTTTGGAATATCGGGAGATATAGATAACCTTTCACGATCTAATGTTGCACATAATATTGGAGATTTTAGAATACCTTTACACGTTGGTTTAGCTTCGTGGATAGATGAACTTATGCAGGCCACAATGAATGTAACTGATTTACAATTATTATTTTTTGATTATATTAAAGCAATACCTGATATGGCAGATGAGAATTGGTTAAGGATGTATTCCAGTAATCAAAGAATAGTTGGCGTTGACAATGTATTAAATGCAATAGTAAAGGGCAAGAAAGGAGACATCACTTGTGATGTTACAAGTAATGATTTATACGTATTACTTGATAGAGAAGGTTTCTCCAAAATAAAGATACAAACACAAAACCAATGGTTGAATGATAATGATATTGATTTATTTTGTGTTCCACAGAAACACCAGAGTTCATATGATCAACTAATTCAATTTTCAACTCATGGATCTGATGTTGATATGTCCAAAAGTTTCATGAATGAAAGAGAAGTACTTTTAGATGAAAATGGATTGGGTTCTTTTCAGGTGCTCAGTGCTGTTCGCCAAGTATAGAGATACTTTGATTAAAATGTGGCTAATCTTGCAAAAGGTTTGCCGTAGTTTTCAGGGTTTGCAGGGTCCGTCCTTGCCAAATTAGGACATTGCTGCAATAAGTTAATCTCTAAAGTTTTCAAATTGTAAAGGAATTCCAAAATCATGTTCTTTTAACATTGCAATGGCATTCTGTAAATCGTCACGCTTTTTACCAGTAATACGAAGTTGATCGCCTTGGATTTGGTGTTGCAATCCTTTTGTACCATTTTCTTTTATATATTTTCCTATTTCTTTTGCTTTTTCAGTAGTCAGACCTTGAACTAATTTAGTAATTTGTTTCCAACGAGCACCTGCAGCTTCTTCACCATTCTGGTGGTCTAGCGATTTTAATGAAACATGGCGTTTTACAAACTTCTCTTCTAAGATTTGAATTATAGCTTTAACTCTATCTTCAGATACAGAATTAATTGATATTTCACCTTTTCCATCAAACTCGATTTTTGATTCGGTACCTTTAAAATCAAACCTAGTACCGACTTCTCGAGCAGTTTGATCGACAGCATTTCTTACCTCTTGAATATCAACTTCGCTAACAACATCAAAACTTGGCATATCTTCTCCTTATATAACTTGAATACTAGAGTCTAAACAACAATCACCACAAATTCACCTCTACGACTCGAGCGATACATACATATATTTGATAACCTGTAAACCTTACAGAGGGTCGGTACCTGAGCGGCCAAAGGGGGCAGACTGTAAATCTGCTGCGAGAGCTACGTAGGTTCGAATCCTACCCGGCCCACTCTCTGTATTTTTTATTTCAGTGTGATGTATCCACTGAAGTGTTGGCGCGATTCGACGATTTAAGTTTGTTACCGGGTTTCCCTATGGAAACCCGCTTGGCCCACTCTCTGTATTTTTTATTTCAGTGTGATGTATCCACTGAAGTGTTGGCGTGATACTTTGTTCTCTTCATAATGGACACTAAGATAAATCTATGAAGAAAAGAATTCTCTTTTTAGCTGCTGCAATTATTGTTGTATCTATAATGTTTATCGTTCTTTTTCTAGTTTCTAATAATGAAAATGAATCTCAAACGAAATCAAAAACAGCGATAAAAAATTCCACAACGACTACAAAAATAAGTTTCTACTCTAGTGCGCCAATAAATACTGCTGATAACCCTCATTTAGATCCATCGCTTGGAAAAGAATTAGAGATAATCGGTAAAGTAACTTTAATTGATTTGAAGCCATTACAAACAGATAGTAGCGGTATAATCAATATTCTTTCAAATAATATAAGTTATACACTTTATCTATCACCTGGCATGTCTAACTGTGATAAAGATGCAATAAAAATACCATCATTAAACGTAGGAGATACAGCAAGCGCTAAAGGAGTGCTCGAAGATGTTAACACTTTGGTTGTTTGTGATAGTGGCACCTATATAAGGTGAATAATGACAAACCCTATTAATGAGATCATAAGTAAACAAAAATCTTTTACGTATTTTCATACACGTGTACTAAATCGAGAAATTTTAGATAGAGCGAAGCAGGCAAAGAAAAGCTTAGAAATAGATTTATCTATTGATAAAAATGGAAAGCCATATATTGGTCATCCACTTTCATTTTATGAATTTATGAACATACAAGCACCAAATAATCTCGAACTTGATATAGTACTGAATGAGATGAAGTCAGCAAATATATTTTTAGTTTTGGATATTAAAAGTAAAAAATTAATTTCATTAGCTACAGAAATCATAAAAAACTTTGGTGCTGAGAAATGCTTACTTCACAGCTACACTTCAGAACTAGAATTTAAACCATATTCATCAGATCTTGTAATAGAACCACATTGGATAAATGAGCACATTGCATTAGAGTCAATTATGGAGATTAAATATTCAACTGGCGTACCTTTGGCTCTTTCTTGTCGTGGCATTGATAAACAATATTTTGATACTCACAATGAAGATGATGTAATAGATAAAATTGTAGAAGTGGTGAATGGAAATATAGAAGCTATTGCATTGAACCTACATACCGACGATATACTCCCAGTAAATATTTTGAATTCATTATTAGAAAATAGTATTATCCCTTTGATAAATATTGATAAAACTTTAAACGCAAAATTTCCACCCCTATATTTAGGAGCATCTGATCATCTGAGCAAAGCGAGTAATACATAGTAGAAGTTCAATAGTAATTCTTAATATATATATTGTGCTAATCACCCAGTTCGTATCATTAAGAATCAGTTGGTGTTTTATATGAGTTGTTGCAATACAAGATCTGCGACCTCGGTTTATGAATTTGAACCTACTTTATATCGTGTTGTGGGTTAATTGTCACAAAGTATTTGTTGAAGAAATTTATTTGAATGTGTACGACATATTTGACAAGCATTTTACTTCGTACATATGTTTCTAATTTACAATTAAACTTTACAAAAACAACGGAAAATACTAATTATATAGAGCGATATAGAACGAATATTTTAACCAACGATCACTAGCTCTTCAGGGACGGACTCTGTCAAATATAGTCAAAATGTCCAGTTATTGCAGGGACGGACCCTGTCGTATCGTCATATTTAATCCAGTGTGAGTAGCTGAAACGTAAATACAATATGACTGCAGAAAATAAAGACACAAGAACTACAAATCCCGCAACAGCCTCGAATAATAAGAAGAAATTCAACATCATCCCAATTTCTATTCTTGTCGCTGTATTAATAGCGGGATCATTTGCTGTTATCTTTTCGCGAAATGTAAAGTCTGAAGATGTTCTTCCAAAAGTTGATGCTAATAATCTAGAAGTGATTAAAACTAAAGTTCCTAATATTGATGACTCATTAGGTTGGTTAAATACTGAAGGTATTAGTCAAGAAAAAATAAATAGTTCTGTAGTGATATATGATTTTTGGACCTATTCTTGTATCAATTGTCAAAGAACACTTCCATACTTACGCGCAATATATGACCGCTATGAAAAAGACGGCCTCATTATTCTTGGTGTTCATTCTCCTGAATTTGATTTTGAGAAAATACATTCTAATGTTGAAAAAGCTGCAAAAAAATATAAGGTTAATTGGCCGGTATTATTTGATGACAATATGAGTAACTGGGATAACTTTGAGAATGAATTTTGGCCGGCAAAATATATTACAGATAAAAAAGGACAATTACGTTACGAGCATTTTGGAGAGGGTCGATACGAAGAAACAGAAGATGTTGTTAGAGCATTGCTTGGTGTAGATAAAGACTCACCACGGGCAATTTTCCCAGGAGCAAAAGAAACAACTTCTAATGAAGATATAACACCAGAATTATATTTAAATCCAGTCCGTGGAAAGTCAAATATAAACTCTGGCATAACTAAAGTTGAAAAAGAAGTAAAACCAACTCTTAATAATATTACATACTTTGGAAATATAGATTCTCAACTTGACCGAACTGTACTCCAAGAAGTTGGTTCGAAAATGTTGCTTAATTTTAAAGCTGCTGAAGTTAACTTAGTAGCTGAAAATATTAATGCAGATAAATCGCAAGTTGCAAAGCTTAAAGTCGAACTTGATGGTAAGCCTATTCCAAAAAACATGCGTGGTAAAGATATAAAAGTTGAGAGTAACGGTGATACTTGTGTCGAAGTATCTTCACCAGATTTAGTAAATATCATTAATGCTAAAAAAATAACCCAAGGTATCTTAACTTTCAGCGCTCAACAAAAAAATATAGCACTATATTCATTCACATTTGGAAGTTAGGTTAAACAATGTTAGAAACATCAATTATATTTGCAGAACTAGGGGCCGGCATCGCTAGTTTTTTAGCCCCCTGTGTCGTTCCCTTAGTTCCTGCATACATGGGTATGATTGCTGGCGATGTCTCTGAGAAACAAGCTGAAGGTAAGAAGCCAAAAACTCCAGTTATCCCAACTCTGATTTTCATTGCAGGTTTCGCTGCTGTATTCACATCGCTTGGTGCACTCGTTGGCGCATTAGGTATTGCGAAAGGCGATGCTCAAGAAGTCATAAAAATAGTTGGTGGAGTCATCATAATTATTATGGGACTAGCATTACTAGGTCTCTTCAAAAAAGTGTTCGGTCGTGAAAAAAGATTAATTACATCACTTCCAAAATTGTCACCAAAGTTAAAATTATTGCGCCCATTTATTTTAGGTATTGCTTTTGGCGCAGCATGGTCACCTTGCGTTGGTCCTTTATTAGGATCAGCCTTGGCAATAGCTTCTCGCTCTGGACAAGTACTTGAAGGATCAATCTATTTATTCGTATATGCTTTAGGTATAGGAATACCTTTCTTAGTTGTGTCTTTACTACTAGCATCTTACCCTTCGCTCATAGGAAAGTTGGCAAATATTGCTCAGAAGGTAGAAAAATATACCGGCGCGTTATTGATAATATTAGGATTGTTGTTAGTCACAAATCAATATGATCTTGTAACAAGTACAATTGCTGGATGGTTTTCTTAAAATTGATTTACTAAGGGAAACAGGGTGCTAAAGCTTCTGTACGAATTTGGTATGGATCCCATTGAAGTGATTTGCAATCTAATACATTCATTCTGTCAGG
Organism: Acidimicrobiia bacterium; assembly: GCA_018057765.1. Taxonomy (NCBI): domain Bacteria; kingdom Bacillati; phylum Actinomycetota; class Acidimicrobiia; species Acidimicrobiia bacterium. The sequence continues at coordinate 60,443 of JAGPDB010000002.1, read as the reverse complement.
TAGCGCAACTTTATAGCCATCAATTTCTTTAATAGCACCACCCGGTGTTGAAGCAATCTCTAATAAAGCAGCATTGGCATATGGTGCACCTCTAGGGAACCCTTTGCCGATTGAGCCTATACTTATTACTTTTGAATTATTCTTTTCGTATGCTTTGAACACATGAGCACCACCATGTATGATTGTATCTATTTCACCAATAAATACCTTGGCTGCGTCTTCACTAGCAAAAAATCCAATCCTTGGTTTATTTACAGCATTTTTTCCACTATATTTTTCTTTGAATTTTACTAATGCAGCTTCAGCATATACTTTTTCATTCTGGTGGTAGTTCCCACCACAGTCATTTCCATCCACGTAGCATGCGTCGTTTAAAGCAAATACATTAGGTAAAAAATCAGGCCTTTCTTTCGTGAGGTCTTTTACCCCAAGTTTGTTTAATACTTCCATTAAATCTTTTGTATCGTGGTTTCCCGTTAGGCCGTAAAAAGGGAACTGCGCACCTTCTTTGATACAATTTCTTTCGGCGTCATATCCAACACAAGTCAAAATATCGTCGTAGCCGCTAAATTTTGTTTCCCCGATAGGTAAACCGCCGAGTGCATCTTTTTCTGGCCCTTTCCCAGTATTAAGCCAATCGCCCAATCCAATAATGGCGTCAGCTCTACTTGCACGTGCTATTGCTTCTGTTGTGGTTGGAACTACAGGTAAATTGTGAGAGTCAGAAGTTACAAGTAATGTAAATGTATTTACTTCATTTGCTTCATTTGCATCAATTGCTTTCTTGGCTTCTCTAAGATCACTATTTATATCTGTGATTCGAATTAAATTATCTCCAACATTTTCAGTGACATCACTTAAATCCGCTGCCGCTGTTGATGTGTTGGACACAAGATATTTATTAATTGGAGATCTAACAGCACCTTCGATTTTATGAGTAGTATCTGTAGCGTTAGAAAGTTGATAAGCGTTACCACCTAAAATTAATACGCAAACTGTAGCACCGCATACTAATGTATTAAAAAGTTTCTGGGAGCTATTTGGTCTTCCTTCTATATGTTCATTGAGAAATTCTCGCAAGTGATTAATAATATAGATAGCTTCATGTCCAAACGGCTTTTCATCTAAACGTGAATTATAATAAATTGGATTTTTCTCAAGGGAATCGACAAGCATCTTCTTAATATTTTTTACACCATTACGTCTCAACGCATCGGCACTTGCATATCCAACTGCAAATATTGCAATATTTTCCCCAGCTAGTTTTATTAAAAGCCATAAAGCTTTTCCTTGATATAAATCATTAATTCTGCTTAATGTCTCATCTTTGTTGGGAGGCTTATTCGCTGATGTTGGTGCGAATACTACTCTAAAATCACTGAATGCTTGAGGGTATTGATCGTTATTAATTGTTCCAACTTTAACAGTAGCTCCTATTCCAGTTGTATCTGCAATATCATCACCAAAAAGTGTTACGGAATTTCCGATAGAAGTCGTTATATCAACGTTCACTGCAGTTACTCTTATGGTCTGGCTTGGTTGTACGATATTTAGCGCAGCTCCACCACCAAGAATTCCAACTAGTGGAATAAAAGCTTTAGTCATGAATTTACGACGATTAGAAACCATTTTCTTCCTTGAATTGATAACAGTTATTGTTAGTTCATCTTAGCATATGGTGAAATTTACGTACATTTACAAGTTTTATACTGTCCGAGTTTGTTTTAATTTAATTATAGATAGTAAGGTTGACCTAACTAAATATTTCTAGTAAAGGAAAATATGAAACGTATACTATCAATTATGCTTATTTCGCTGTTATCTCTAGTTTTACTGGCTTCTTGTAACTCTAACGAAAATGACGAGAAAAACAAAGAAAGTAAAGATACAAAAGAGGATTCGCTCCTAACTAGATCGGATAAAATTAAAGGCACTCAAATCAATGCTTTGCTCAATGAATTTTCATTTGATCTAGATTCAAATACTGCATCAGCTGGAGATATCACTTTTGTTAGCACGAATGAAGGAAAGATTGAACACGAAATAGTTGTAGCCAAAACTGATCTCGATGAAAGGGCATTGCCGGTTGATAAAGATGGCCTAGTTACTTTAAATTTCGATGGTAAGGGTGTTGAGTTTATAGACGAGATAGAAGGTATAACCAGAGGTGTTACTAAAAATCTTGCTGTAAATTTAAAGCCCGGAAAATATGTTGTATTCTGTAATCTAATTGGTCATTATGAAAATGGTATGAGTACTAGCTTTACAGTAAATTAAAAAAATAGACACTTTTCAGAGATCTTGATACTTTAAGTTTTTCTAGTATTATTGTTGCTTCGCCTCCTTAGCTCAGTTGGCAGAGCGCATCCATGGTAAGGATGAGGTCACCAGTTCGACTCTGGTAGGAGGCTCCAATTGCGCTTTTCGAGCGACAGTGTTCATGATCAGGATGAGGTCACCAGTTCGACTCTGGTAGCCGAACTCTCAAGAGGAGAGTGAGGAACTTGCTTTCATATTCACACCCCAACTGCTATATGCTAAATAGTCAACAATTTATAACAAATCCGCACTAACCTAATTGTATGGAGAAAAATAAAAATAATATGGCACTCTGGTCAGTAGTATTGGTGCCAGCAACTTTTCTTATCCTGTGGATATATGGACAAATAGAAAAAAATGGCCGCAAGCCTCTAGCGTGTGAAGGCCAACCAAATTGTGTTGATTTGCGTGGTCTTGGAAATCTATATTTAGCATTTTTGTTTATTGCTTTCGTTGCCGCAATCGGAACAGCTATTGCCTTTAATGCGAAAAAGAAGAATCAAAAATTTGCGATGGCTGCACTCATTATTAATGCCTTGTTGACAGTAGCCTTCATAATTGCAACTGTCTCGTCATATATGTCTTCTCATTAAGAATTTTACTGGCTAGAAATTAGTAACTTAGAACAAGGCTTACGTTCTAAAACCAATATTATTGTTTCGAATTCCGTTATATCTACAACAATGTAAATTATCGTCACCATCATTAAATAATGCTATGACGGCTATATGTGAGTATACAAAGGAACTTTTGAGTTGAATAAGGTTTGTGTCGATATTAGCAAGCTCAAGAAAAATTTTGTGAAAAAGTCAAAATTTATATTTCATTTGGTGCAAACAAATGAATATTTGCTAGTCTTTAAGCCGGTAGCGGCGGGGTAGCTCAGGCGGTTAGAGCGCACGTCTCATAATCGTGAGGTCGCGGGTTCGAGTCCCGCCCTCGCTACCAATTAATAATTAGAATATATCAATGAAAAATTTTATCCATAAACAGGTTTTCTGGGTATTCTTTATTTCCTCTATTGTTTTCGTATATTTTTCATTAGCAGTTGGTGGATATATAATTTATAGAACTGTAAATATTAAGAATAAAGTTAGTACTAAGAAATTTGACACTTATTTTCAAGATTCAAAATCTCGAATAGATAATTCTTCTAAAGATAAACCTATTTCTGGTTTTCGTGATGCAGAAATAGACTCACAAATAGAAGGTACTTTCAAAGTAGTTGGTAGTGACCTTAGCCCCACACCGACAGACCCAGACCAAATAAAAGCGTGGAAATATTACAAAGCAATAGCTGGTGATGAATTTATTTCAAAATATATGGCTAAGGTAGATTTCTATAATGATTCAACAAGTGATATTGATGCTGGTGTTGGAGCAAACGAAACCGATCCAAATAAATGGGACCTTAGCGTGAATCTTGCGTTCATTAGTGAAAAAGCCGATTTGATTTATACTATGGTTCATGAATATGCTCATATATTCTCATTAAATCCAACGCAAGTTAATGGGCGAGTAACAGGTAGTTGTCCTGACTTATTGATTTCTGAAGGTTGTGCATTAGATCAAAGTTATATAAATCTTTACTATGAAAAATTTTGGTCGAGTTTAAATGCTAATCCCGATTCACAAAACTTTGGAGAATATTATCCTGGTCGAGAAAAAGATTTCGTAAGCGAATATGGTGCTACTAATTGTATAGAAGATTTTGCCGAAACATTTGCATACTATACGCTTAGAGATACTTCGAACCTAAAAGCAATAGCTGACGAGAAAATTACATTCATGGGTAATAATGATGGGATCAGACTCGACGTAAATAGAATAAGAGAAAATATTAGTCGCTTAATCTAATTAAATTCGTGGCATTAAAACTGCGTTTTGAACTAAAAGTTAGGATTGATCCAAGTAGCATTAATACTAAAGCAAATTGGTAGATAGCATCATTGAAACCAGTTTGAGGTAATGATCCTGACACCGAGCCGCTTACAGTACCATTACTTGTGCCTGTAGGTGCTGCATTGGGAACAACATCACTTAGGACTTCATAACGAACTTGGTTGATACCCAAAACTTCAGTTTGATTAAGTACAGCAGAATAATCTTGTACGCTTGCAATATCTAAAGAGAGTGTTACATTTTCATTAACAGGTAATCCATTCATTCTTACAGTCCATTCGTTAGCACTAGTTTTAGTGAACTCATATATTGTTCCACCACCTGTAAGTACTAAGTCATCTTGAGTAAATGATTCATCAACAATCTTTTTATTGAATGTTACTTTGAAACATGCGTCGTTTACATTTACGACTGTATTGGTTCCATTACAAGGATTGATAGTTACTGCAAGAGCATTACCATCATAAGTGAGTACGCTTACATTGTCGTTAACTATATTAAAAGGATCGGTACTCGGTGTAAACATAGTAGCTTGCAATAGAATATTGTCTACATCGTTTGCAGTGATAATAGCAATGGCTTGAGTGTTTCCCGTTGAGAAAGGACCGCTCGCTGTCATATTGAAATTTAATTCAAAACTTTCACCCGGTGCAATGACGCCACTTGTTGGTATCAACTGGCAACCTAATAACGCGCCATGGTAACTAGCGAATGCTGGAAGACTAGTGGATACATCATTTGATACCTCGGCACAGTCACCAGGGGTAATTGTCACATTGTCTGTTAAGTCGGCATCAGTAACATCAACAAAAGTAGATCCATTTGGGATTATAAAATATACTCCAAATGGTATTCCAATTTGATCGTCTATATAATCTCCTAAACCATTATTTGTTACTTTAAGACCGAAACTAACTGGTGATCCAGCTGTTATCTCACCAGTAGTTAAGAGACGAGTTTCTAATGCTAAATCGGGATCAAGAACTATTGGAGCCGTTGTATAAGTATCTGAATCGTTATTATTATTTGGGTCAATGTTTGATGTTGAGTCACCTAATACACTTGAAATAATTGATGCTGTAAATGTAATTGTTTGACCAACTTGACCAGTTACGATACCTGTATAGCCAATTGCTATGCACTCTAAAGGATCACCAGGATTCTCATAGCCTGCTGGGTTTATTACACCCTGCCATATTCCAGTTTCTGCATCATATGTTCCAAGATCACTTGCGTTATTGTTTGCAAGACCTAAAGGTAAAACTAATTGATTATCGAACGTATAATTTGTTGAGGATATATCAAGATCTATACTGGTGATTGGATCAGTTCCATTATTACAAACCGTTACTGCAAACGCGCGTTCTTTCGCAACGGCAGTAATGCTTAAAGACAAATCACCAGATGTACCTTGCGGAGAGTTCAGGCTATCTGCAAATGATGAAGAGATAAAACTTACTTGTACAATTATTGCCAACGATACAATTGCTATTATTTGCTTTAATTTCCCTGATGGAATCTTCATTTTACTCCTATTAAATTATCTCTATAAATACTCTCGGTATTAGTTATAGAAACATTTATAGGTTATATGAACCATTTAGAATTTATATAGATGATATTTATGTTATATCACGCATATTACGAAATTGTTAGATAAAAATATCGCGATTACGAAAAATTTGAAAACTTAAGAATAGGCAAACAGTTGAGACTATTATAAAAAATTCTTTTGCCGAGAAAGCAATATTATCTTTAACTAAAGTACTTGCACCATCGAAATAATATCATAACATTCCAATTATTTTCTAGATTCAAATCAGGGGGGACAAAACCAATATTTCTCAGTACTTATAAGAATTATTTATTACGGAGTTATTATCAATAGTAATTTTGTCGCTATCTGGAAAAATAGCACCAATAATACATCGAATTGTTATAGATTTTCCAGCACCATTTGGACCTAAAAAACCGAATATTTCTCCTTGTTCAATATCAAGAGAAATATTATTTAATGCTTGAAAAGAATCAAAAGATTTAGCAACATTTTGAACATTAATTGCGCTCATAAAATAAACATAGCACTCAGGTTATATTTAGTTGAGTGAATTATTAATCCTCTACCATAGGTACTACTACTGTTGGAATATCAACACTTCTAATAACTTTATCCGTAATACTGCCAATTATTACTTTAGAGAAACCAGAAAGTCCTCGTGTTGTCATAAACAATAAATCTGCGCCAATTTCCTTTGCGATTTCTGGAATCGCTGTTGTTGGTTCTAATCCTTCGACCATAATGTTGGTAGTGATATCATTGGCTTCTATAAATTTTGCGATACTTTTTAGATATTGTGTCATTGGTTTTATTCGAGTTGGATTTGCTGGAACATGTAATAAAGTTATGGGTGTGTTGAAATTCTTTGCAATATTAACAGCGAATGCAAGTGCTCGCTCACTAGACCTCGAACCATCTAATGCAATTAACATTTTTTTTGGTCGTGTAATTTTTTCAGGCACCGTCCAATTTGCGGGCACTACTAACACGGGACAATCAGTCAATTGGATGACACCTGCAGTTACTGATCGCGATGTAATATTTGACTTTCCGGTAGCAGCACGCGTCCCCATAATAATTAAATCTGCACCTTTTGTATCAGCATAAGAAACAATACTGCGTGGAACGCTTTCTTTAATTTCTGGTGTTAATAGATCTACATCATTAGCGTAAATAAAATTATTATGGTTGTCATTATTTTTATCGATATGTAAATAATGGATATCCGCAATTATATTTTTTGCGACTGCCTTCGCAATTAAAATAGCATTTTGTGATGGTACTGTGCCATCGGTTGGAACAACAATAGAATTAACTACATGTTGTGATTCGATCTCCCAAAGAGCTGAATCTGCTGATTGTAAAAAGTTTGCTTCAATTTGAGTTGCAGTTTGTTGCTCTGTAATTGTAGGAGGACCAAGAAGTTTTCTAAATATACTAAATATAATATATAGTGCAGGGATGAACATAAAATATGTCCATGCTCCATCAGTAAATCTTTCGTAAAATATAATACAAGTGGCACCCGTTGTTAGAAGTGCTGCCAGTATTGTTCCTATTAAAATAACAATATTATGTAGCGACGGTGTTTGCTTTTGTAGTTTAAAGAGTCTTTTAGTTGCAGCCCAACCAGTCATCGATAGTAAAACAAATACGCCTGCTGCATATAGAGCCAAGTATGTTTCTTCACTAGTGCCAAAAATTAAATAAGCGATTGCTGCAATTAAGGCTTCGAGCCATACAGGTCGTCCTGCTACACCGAATCTGTTTATTTTTCCAAGCGTTGCTGGAACATAATGACGTAACTTTAGGCCAACACATAAATTCTGTAAACCCAAAGCACTTGAAGCACTCGCGGAAAGTAAAACTGCGATACCAACAAATGTACCAATACTAGATAACCATTTTGGTAGTAGTTGGTCCATTGTTTGAGTGAATACTGAAACTTTTTCGTTACTAGGATCTGCCAAGTCACGTATAGCTGGACCAACAATTAACATTGTCATACCAGTTGTTACCATTATTATCATCAGAGAATTAAATGCTTTACGACTTCTTTGTGCTGGTTCACCGTCGTATGCTGCAACCATATTCGCAAATACTTCAACACCGGTCATCAATGCTAATATTCGAGCATATCCACCAAATGTTGTACCTATGGCATTTGATTTAAAAGCATCAAAGTTAATTCCTGGGATTTCAAAGCCACGTTTAAAAATCGTGACGAACATTAATACCCAAAGCAAAATTAGTACTCCAGCAGTAGCAGGACCAAATGCTTTAGCGGCTGTTGCTGGACCGCGATTGACTAACCATGCTGTAAAAAAACTTACAGCGATTGCTAACCATGCTCTATTTTGTACAATGAAAACTGTATCGTTTAATGTAGGGAAACGGTCAGCTGCAAAGGTTACAAGTGCAGCCATAGATACTAAGAATGTAAGCGTGTATTCTACAAATGTAATACCAGCAGTAATTTTTACTGCCCAACTCCCAAATTCTTCTTCGGATAGTCCACTACCGCCTGATCCATCAGTTATCCATTTCATTACCGAGCGATACATCAAGGAAACAAATACAACTGTAAAAATTACTAGCCAAACGCTTGCACCAAAAACTACTTTAGTTAGTCCTGCTGCTAAGAGTAATTTTAGAAATGGACCGAATACGTAAAGTGGTGATGATGCTGGATCGCCACCACCAGCTAGTGCGCCAGCTACCGGATTTTTTAATTTATGTGATACGTATCCCATTACTACTTTCTATTTTACTTCAGTAGAATAGTTTAGAATATTTTGTGAAAACTTTTTTCATTTTCTCAGCCTGTTCGATAGTCATTGTCGATTTTTAGGCATATTTAATTAGGCGGTATCACTTATATTAAATGTTTTATTGAATTAAAAATGACTACTTTCGTTGCTCTTGAAGTAATAATATGTGGTTAATAGCAATTGTGTTAAACATTTTGGTTAAGTGCAATTATAATGTTGATTCCGCTTGCAGGTACTTTTCGGACATATAAAGTAATGAATAAAAGCATTGTACATACTGAATTGCCTTTAGATGATATTTTATGGCTTCTTTAACTTTTATAAATGATATTCTATATGAAATGGTTTAAATCGGGATAATTGCACAAATCTTGATGGCTCTATATAATTGATATATGGCAAGACGAAAACAAGATGACTTGGTGCGAGAGGTTCTTAAGATAGATGACATAAATAGGCTGCTTCTATGTATTGATACCATTTTGATGAATTCTCAAGCTGATTGTGTAAAAGCATTAAAACTACTTCACAAAAAGCCAGAAATATTTCCGACAGAATTACAAAAGTATGTTTTAAGAAATCTCTTTAGATTATCTACAGAACAAAACGGAAGATTTCAAAACCGAAATTTGAGATTAGAAGTAGAAAAGTTGATAATCAAAGAATCTGAAAAGATACTTGATGATCAGACTTCGTCTTTCCTACCTGAGACTCTCGCTCCAAATTCAACCATAGTTGATTTGCGCAAAGATCCAAAAGGCAAGGCTAACCCTTTTATCCTTAGATTGGCAGCCTTTAATCTACTTTATAAAAGACCTGGGTGGAAATCTCAAATTCCCGAAGAACTACAACGAAGAGCCCATCACGTACTACATCCTTACGAAATAGAAAAAAGATCACCCGTTCCACTAAATCACACATTAACTGATCCAGTAAGATTAGCTTTGAGTAACCAGTTGCTTGACTTATCAACTTCAGTCAGTTTAACTATGTAATATCATTAGAACTACCTTGGATTTTGACAAAGTGAGAAATTAAGTGATACTTTTTATTGCAAGTTCAAGACAAGGAAGAGGTTATTATGACTGGACAAACTACACCAGCTAATGGTGCGGAAGTTGCAGTGACATTAATAGTGTTGTTGGAGTAAGGGTGGATCGTGATTCATGTACTGGTATTGGGACTTGTGTAACTGATGCGCCTGGTATTTTTGTAATTGAAGAAACCGGAGGTGTAGCATTTGTTGTTGACCCAAATGATGGACTATTAGAAGACCCTAATAAAATAGCAGCTGTAGACCCAGACAGAGCTGAAGAAGTTGTAGAAGCAGCACTTAATTGTGGTCAAGAATGTATCAAGCTTTACGATCATCAAGGTTTAATGCTTGAATTAAGTATCTTTGATTAAATAATACTATTTTTATCTGTCAACTTTGCTTGTTTTTTGGTCGATGTTATATCGAACAAATCAAGAAAAGCGACATATGAATATTTTCGAGACATCAAATAATACAAAGCGTGTGTTGTGGTCACGCTTTATGATTTCGGCAGCTTTCTTTTTGTTGATAGTTTTGACAATCCCTGCAAATGCAGATGGCGGATATACATGGCATAAGATCGATAAGAATGGATATAACTATTGGAGTCCAGTCGCAGCGAGCAATGATGGTTCGAAGTTAGCAGTCATAAGAAATAATCGGACTGTTCAAACTTCTAGCGATTCTGGAGAGACTTGGGTAGATCAGACTACTCCTGTAAATAAAAAATTTAGCCGAATTTCTTCTAGTGCTGATGGCACACATTTAGCACTCGCAGAAATTGAGGGATATATTTATACATCTTCTGATTCTGGCGTTACTTGGATAAAACAAACAGCAAGCGGTTCTCATTATTGGACATCTATTGTGTCGAGTGCTGATGGTTCAAAAATCGCTGCAACTGGGGATTACAGTGGTGGTTATGTATATCAGTCGAGTGATTATGGTATTACATGGAACTCATCTAGAGTCGAAGTTGCTTCATTTCTTTATGTAACTTCTATAGCATCTAGTGCAGATGGTACAAAGTTAGCCGCAGCAAATAATAATTCATCATCAGGCTATATATATACTTCTAATGATTCAGGTGCAACGTGGACAAAGAGAACTTCAATGGGAGCACCTCATGCCTACTATTCAATAACCTCTAGCGATGATGGGAATAAATTAGCAGCAGTTGCTGGAAATAACTATATCTATACTTCAAATGATGCAGGTGTTACATGGACACAACAAACTTCAGCTGGAAATCGTAATTGGAAATATATATCATCGAATTCCGACGGCACTAAATTAGTAGCAGTAAATTTACAGTTTGGTGGAGGAAGTATTTACATCTCGAATGATTCAGGCACCACATGGACATCACAGGCAGTAACAGGCGGCATGCATAATTTTGATACTGTTACTTATTCTAAAGATGCCAACAAAATTATTGCTACCGACAACAACTATGTTAGCGGAGGCTATATTTATATTTCTTCAGATTCTGGTACAACATGGGTGGAAAAAGAAAATAATATTCCTGGAGTCAACCCGTGGATATCAATAGATTCTAGTTTAGATGGTAAAAATCTGGTCGCTGCAGGTGCATCAGGAGATTATATATATACCTCTAATGACTTTGGCGTAACTTGGGTTCAACAAACTACTTCGGGTGCTCGCGATTGGATATTTGTTACTTCAAGCGCAGATGGTAATAAACTAATAGGACTTGTTAACGGTGGATATGTATATAACTCTAACGATGCTGGACTTACTTGGACTGAAAACTCGGACCTTGGTACTCAATATTGGACATCAATTACTTCTAGTGCTGATGGAACAAAGTTAGCTGCTGCAAATGGTACAGATACAATTTATTTATCCAACGACGGTGGACAAAATTGGACGACTTCTCTAGTGACCGGCGCTCAATATTTAAGCAGTGTTACTTCAAGTGCTGACGGCAGTAAATTGGTGACTGTAGAAAATGATTATGCATATATGTCAACTGATTATGGAGTTACGTGGGTAGCTAGAAATGTTATTGGTTCACAAAACCTCATGTCCATCACATCTAGTTCTGACGGAAATATGTTGGCTGCTACAGATGCTAGCTATCCAAATGGTGGCTATATTTATACTTCTTCTGATGCTGGTACAACGTGGATCGAAAGAACATCATCAGGTATTCAAACCGAATGGACGTCTATTTCATCAAATGCTGATGGGAGCATTTTGGCAGCGACAGAAAGAGACTATGCAGATCCTGGCTATATACATACCTCAACAGACGGGGGAGTCACATGGACTCGACATGACGATTTGGGTTCAGCAGACTGGCGTAGCATTACAATGAATGCAAGTGGTACATATTTAGTTGCCGGAGCTTACGGAGGTTCTCTTTATACTACGAGAGATCCTAATTCAGATCAAGAATCCACTACTACAACAACTATTGTGACTACTCCTGTTCAAAACATAACTACTACAGTGCCATTGATATCTAATTTCGAAAATGAAAATGTTGCTCCTGGTCTTAATTCTGTTGGGAGTGTGACAGGTATTGCTAATGGTGAACTTTCTAGTACTGGTCTGAATATTGTAGAGAATTTACTCTTTGCCATATTGCTAATATCTAGTGGTGTCTTGATACTAGCTACAAGCTTCTTTCGTACAAATTATAATAATTGATTATGGCATTTAATATTGATGATGAGAAAGCAATTGTTGTCGAGCTTGTTAGTGACTTAGAGGGTAATGCAAATGTTCAAATTGAATTAAATGAAACTGGTTGGATGAGTCGTGTCTACATTGTCGATTCAGGTAAGTATGTTTTTAAGTTTCCAAGACGTTCCGAAGTGAAAGACGACTACCGAAGTGAAGTAAAAATATACTATCTTTTAGAGAATCAACAACTGAGCATTCAAGTACCAAAAATTCTTTGGGTGTCTGACAAATACGAATATATAGGTTACGAAGGTGTCGTCGGATCAGAATTAAGAGATATACAAAATGAACTCGACGCTGAAACTAAAATCCATATCGGCATTACATTGGGTACCTTTCTAAAGAAGTTGCATTCATTGGAACTAGATGGATTGGAAAGAATATCTCTTGAAGACGAAATATTGTTATTGGGTCAGAAGTATACAAATTTACAAATGGCTCTCAAAGAGTTATTTAGTTTGAATGAAATATCTATTTTGAATAACTTTGTTAAAGAATTATTTCCAACAAAAATACAGTCACTTGGAATTGAACCAGTAATGTGTCACGGAGACATCGGCTACGGGAACCTTATTATGAAGAAAGATGGTTTTATTGGGGTAATAGATTTTGGAGATTTGGGCTACTATGATGCTTCGCAAGATTTTTGTGCCATACAAGATCAAGTGGTTCTGGAATCAGCATTAAAATCATATGGCGCTAATGATATTTTAAATAGGAAAATTGCCTTGCGCGCTAGCATCATTGCTTTTCGGGATTTAGAATACAATTTAAAGCTAGGCAATAAAGCAAAGATAAATACTGCAATTGAAGAAATTAAAAAAAATTTGACTAGCGGCAAGTATGAATAAACCCTCGCAATGTCTTATTTAATATCTGTCCATTGTGAGAAAATCAAAAATTCTTAGATGTAAGTATCAATGATTAACTAGAAACAGGAGCATTTTTAGAGTATACAGATTCAACAGAAGTATTAGCAATTGCTGCACTAAATAAAGAGCTTTACACAAACCGTGTTGAGCAAAAAAATATTGCAATATTGCAAAAAGAATATAGGAAATGCTAAATCGAACCCAAAAGATTATGATTATCATCCATCTAAGTATGAAGAAACTCTAAAAATAAAATAATAAAACACCAATTTTGGAACTATTTCTTTCTTCATGACGTCACAACCTGTAGATTCAAAAAACAAGGAGTGGCCATGAAGAAAATAGTATTAAGTACAGCAATAGTTTTCCTATTAATATCTGGATATTTCGTTGGAATAAACGAATTGGGTGCAGAAAAAGATTCGCAAAAAGCATCACCGTCTACTTATAGGAATCAGGATGGATTAGTTGGTGTAAGATCGGATGCGCAGGATATTCCTGGTATAAATGATTCGAACAGTTCAAGCCAAGACAGTGGTTTTGAAACGTCTAAGTCTGGTTCCGAAACTAAAAATGGTCTTACAGAGCAAGCACCTCAGTCAAATATTGGCGACCCATTAAGTAAGTATATTGTTAAAACTGGAACTATTGATATAACTATTGATAAAAATTCTTTAACAAAGAACTATGACAAAGTTGTCTTGATCATCAAAAAAGATGGAGGATATATTCAAAGTAATGATTCAACTCTACATAGTGCGGTTATTACTGTTCGAATTCCAAGCGACAAATTAGATGAACAATTAGTTGCACTACGTGAATTAGGTACAGTAACAGGTTCTTCTCTAGATTCATTTGATGAGTCATATAACGTAAAAGATTATACTGCTCGACTAGCAATTTTAGAACAACGAAAAGCGGTTCTACTCGTTGCTCTTGAAAAGGCGACACCAAATAGTGCTCTTGATATACAGCAACAAATATTCGATGTACAGTCAGATATCGAAAATACTAAAGGTCAACAAGAATTATTAAACGAACAAATATCGCTATCGACAATAACTGTAACTCTCACTGAAAAAGGAGAAACTTCATCAGCGCAAGACGAGGGTTCGAAATCGATTTTAGGAAAGTCGTGGGATAAATCATCTAAGTCGTTATTGACTTCACTTGGTGGAATCGTAATAATCCTGGGAGCAACATTCCCATTCATAATTTTGTTTGGACTTATAATTTTGATCGTAAAAACAATAGTCAACCGAAAAAATATTAAAAAGTCTAGTCAAGAAGGATAGATAGTATTTAAGATATAGTGTCTATTGGTTTTATTTCAATTTTTTCTTTTATATTTTGTTTAACAACTTCTTTGACCTCATCTTTAAGTTTCTCGCTTGAGTTAACGTCAGATCCCATAGATTTTAACCAACCCATAAGTGTTGCAGCTAAACCTTCTCCAGCACCGCCACCACCATTAACCAAAATTTCTGGCATTACAGTAATCTTGCCTTCTGAAATCGCATTGGCTACAGCAACTAAACCGGTAGTTTGAACACCAACAGCCCGCACTTGTTCTTCGTACCCTCGTGCTCGAGCAAGTCCAAGTGCTTCAGCACCTTTAGCGACAGCTAAAACATAAGCCTGTTTTGCAGAAGCATTTGCTAAACCTATTGCTGCAATTTTTTCACCTTCAGCTTTACCTGTAGTAGATATAAATGCGGCTTCACCTCCAGCGGCAGCTTCTTTGGCCATTGCCTCATTTTTAGAAATTTCTACTTTTACTTGAGCACTAGCAAGCGAACTCTGCATGTCGGCAGTACCTTTTGCTTTCTCCATTTGTACACGAACAATTTGTGCACGTTCTTGTTCTTGGAAAGTAGCCTTTTCTTGGTTTGCAATTTCACGACGAGTTAATACTTCAACTAATTCTGGTGGGAATTCAACATTTTGTATATATACACCTTTAGTCTCAACTTCATAATTAGACAAATGTCGGGTAACTGCTATCAATGCATCTTCCTGAACTTGTTGGCGAGTTTCAATAAAAGTAACAGCTTCAGCAGCTTGTAAAGTGTTTCTAAAATGGTTACCTACAGCACTTTGTAAAACTTCATTGACAAGATTCATCATTGTTCCGACCATAGAAATTACTTTCGGTGCTTTCGTATCTGGAACATGAATTTGTACTTGTAACTCCAAACTAAAAACGAAACCTTCACGAGATTTACCATTAATAGCTTTAAGGTGTGCGTCTAAATCATGAGCTTGAGAATTTTCGTCAGACCAGTTCAATGTCAGAATTGAAGTAGGAACTATTTCTGCTGCATAGCATCTTGGGTTGATAGGGAATTTACCTGTGCGCAGCGGCTCTTGCCAGATACCGCGATGGCCAGGTCGCACTATTGAACCATGTTTGAATTCAACTCCGGAAGTATCTAGAGTTGGTAAACCTACGTATCCTTTTATAACAGCAACCTCACCTTGGTTTACAACCAACATTGGGACAAGTTCAACGCGAACTAAAAACGGGTTCAACAAATATGCACCATAAAGCAAAGGGTCGTGTTGTAGACCAATTTTTCCACCATTATCTAAAAATAATTGGAAATCTTGATAGTTATTGTGTAATTCATTTTTAGTACCAATAATCATGTCGATGAGTTCAGCATCAGTCGCATCTTGGTTTTCTTTTTCTTGTACATCAGCAAAACCATTTAGTCGACCAGCGATATCACCACTTGGTAGTGGGTCGCCTTCAAGAGTTGTAACAATACCTAAAACATCTCTATCGCCCTGTGGAGAAATTTCAACAACACGAAGTTGTTCTGGATTCAAACCAAAATGCTGTGGAGTCAAGCCACCCTTTCGTGAAATAGTTGCAAAATCTGGTGAGACAGGCAAACCAAAAACTTCGCGGCTTGTAATAACAAGAAAAGCAACAGGATGAATTGGTACCAAAGTACCAGGAGGAAGAACAGGTCGTTGAACACCTTTTTGTCCTTTGTTTACTAAGAAAGTTTCTACATTAGAAAAATTTTCAAATATTGGTTTATAGATAGCAGACTTCGCACCTATAGGGAGAGGAGAACCAGTTTGAGCAATAACAACACCAATCTCACCAGCAGGAACTTGAACCCAAGGGAATTTTTGTACAGAGAAAACAGGGTAAAGTTTAAATCGCAAACCTGGCATTAATAATTTTGCTTGGTATCCTGCTTCACCATTAAACGCAATTGGGGAATCATCATGCAATTTTTTGAAAGAGAAATTTTTTCTAACCAAACCAATTTGTGTTGGGCCTATAACTGTAATTGATTTAAACGCAACAATTACGAGAATGAATATTCCTATTATTATTAATATGGTAACTAATGGCATTTTAATTCCTTGATTAAGTTATTGTTTGATTTGAATGGGTATCGTCACCTTAACATGGGACTTTATGAAATTCATAATAATTCATCCGCACGTTATTCGTTAAGTGCGTCATAGTTGCTAAGATTACTAACTTAGCTTTCTTAAAATTATGAATTGCTGAACCAAAGGGCAGTGGCGCAATTGGTAGCGCATCGGATTCCAAATCCGGCGGTTGGGGGTTCGAGTCCCTCCTGCCCTGCATATATTTATTTCCCCAACCTGGTTGGGGTACGGTAGTTCTGGGTCCCTTGTGTCCTGCATATATTTATTTCCCCAACCTGGTTGGGGTACGGTAGTTCTGGGTCCCTTGTGCCCTGCGAAGCAAGTATTAAGGTTTAGCCTTTAGCGAAGTTGTCCACAGATTTATAATTTTAGGAAACTATTAACTTATTAGTGTAAATTAAGGATTAGTCAGTTGAAAACTTGTGGCTATTTTATTTGCACCATCAGTTATTTGCGAACTGGCATGTCTCATAAATTCAAGAAATCGTGTTTCTGTATCTGCATTTGAACTGTCCAGGATCATAGTATCTTCAGTAAATATTCTCAGGATGGGTTCTTCATCTTCTATGGAGGATGGGGTTTGAATTCCATAGATGGCGTGGCCAGTATATGGAAGAATTTCTTTTTTGATGCTTACGTCTTTAAAGCTACGATTATTTAGTGAGGCTTTTTCGCCGTATCCCGCTTCAAATAATTGGAGCACTATTTTTAAATCGAGATCAAAAAATTTATTTAAATTCTCAGAAAACTGTTTAATTAGTCCAGCGTCGATAATGGCTTGAGCAACATATTTATCTAATTTATAGGTATCAAAGTTGCTTAGATAATTTACTAGTTTACCAATACGCTTTGTCTTATCTAATTCACTTAACCCTTCGACATCATCTAAGTCAATAGCGAGCTTCGCTAATTCGTTTGGCTCGATCCTGCTAGTAACTTCACTATTCAATATTTTTATATTTTTGAGTAGCTCAGTAAATTTCTTTTGACGAATTAGTTCTTTAACAATTATTCCATGGCGTTTAGCCATAAAGCTCATAATATTTTGCGCAACCTGATCTCCATGATTAGTTCCTATCAGGTTAAATGCATGTGAATAATCTAAATCGCGATAATTTCTGAGTGTGGTAGCTAATTTTCCAGAGTGGCCCCTACCAATCAAGCGTGTGGCTTTAAATGGTCCATAATATCCCTTAGATAGTGTTTTTAGCATGAAGATAAGAATAGAAGAAATCGTTCTTTAATGTCAACTTAATGTATATACACCATATGTGATGTAAGATATATATTCTTATATTACTGCTGTTTGTATTACTTCTAACATTAAACTTTACGATATACAAACTAAAATTTCTGTATTCTTGACATATTAAGTCTTATGTATGTAGAGTGTTAATATGTCTCAAGCAAATATACCAAGTCCACATCAAGAAGCAACATCTCCAGCTGTGAGCGGTGTGTCAGCTGGATTAGATTCACAAAGGCATCTAGGTATGCCTGCAGAGCCTGCTTTACCAAATGTAAGAAAAATGAACTATGTACCGAGAAGTGCGTTGACTGATACGACAGTGGCAGTAACATCTACACCAGGTTTAGTAAACTAATATACGCACTTCACATTATTCCTGTATTTACGACTTAAAGTATCACAATACGCCCTTTTGACGTAAAGTATATGTTTGTTGTATGCTAATGGGATGACAATACCAAGAGAACAAGCGGATATAAGATTAGTCAATGGAGATTATGAAAGATTATCAATCGATGTCTCTAGATATTCACCAGAAGATCAAAAGTATATTGCTCATAGGCTTATCGCACTAAAACAAGGGTGGGCAGTAGCATATAAGCTAGAGGAATATAGTTACGAAAAAGTTAGTTCCCTAGATGCAGAGATAGCAGTCGGTCTCATAGTTGGTGGCTATGGAGAGTTCATAGCACCAGGGATCAAATACTTTCCTGAATCGGACCATAATGCGATTGCGATATTTTTGACAGAAAATGGCTATGTCAATGATGTTAAAAAATATATAGAAGGATTCAAAAATCTAACAGCTGAACTTGCAGATCATTTAATGCAAAAACGAGAATTCAGTTTTGTAATTAATAATATGAACATATTCGATAAATTAGATCAAATGTCTGTTGTTGAAAGTGCAATTGATGCTGGTGTTGGCTTTGAAGCTGCCGTGGGTATAGAAAATTTTGATGCTAAATATCATGGTGAAATTGCGCGAAGGCTTATAGTTGCGGGTAATGGGCTTTCGGTATTAAAAAACATAGAAAAGTTTGAGGGTCTTGACCATAAAGATATTGTACGCCAGCTTATTGAGGCTAATTCAGGTAGCTTGGTATTTGATTATGCTCACAAGCTCGATGGTGTAAGTATTGACAATGAAGATATAGGTGAGAATGGCAAGGCTATGCGCACTATAATAATTGAACCATCAACTTTTGGTGGTGTACCTGAGAAATTTAGTTATCCCCGGCTTGTAGCCTCTCATCAGAGCCCACGCCCATCTTCTATAGATGCTAATCGTCTTTCAACATTTGAACTTAACGATACTGAGGGAACTTCAGGACATCATATCCCAAATTCGCCTAATACCAAACGTAGTTTTGCAGATCCAGAGGGCGAACCATCACTATTACCAGATAACAACCGACCAAAAAATCCTCCACATGATCCAAGTATGGTCATACCAGAGAAACCTCACCACCAACCTTGGAGTGATGGTGGGGAATCAACTGTTGCAACGCAAGAAATTCCTCATACAACTCAACCACCCGCAACTACACCACCTACCACTCTGGCTACTACACCACATCAGCCCGGCCTTTAAACTGTATTGTCTGATTGTGCAAGGTCCGTCCTTGCGAAATTTGCCCATATCTACATAAACTGTACATTAGTGGGTTATTGGTAAGGCTTCTATTGAGCTGGCTTGGATTGAGGACGTAACTCCTTCTTGTAATATGGATGCTCGAATGGCACTGGATTTAGCTTCCCTGTCTGCTCTGCGAACTTGAAGGCTAGCTAATACGTCACTGGCATTAGGATGAGTCACTAATTGTTGTAAAACATTAGTAACGGCGGGATCATCGCTATCTAAACCAAATGCCTTAGCTACGGTACTAATTTCCTCTTGCTCTGGGACAAAGTTGGCATCGATTAATTTCTCAACATATTCTGGAAAACTATTCACAAGCACATCAAACGCAGGATTTGGCCCTGTACTTCGGGGGATTTTATCCCAATCCTCTGTCGGTTGTTTTCTAAGAACAGAAAATAGCATAAATGCTTCGTATGCTTGACTATTAGAATCTTTAAATGCATCCAACTCGCCACTCATTCCAAAATTGAATAGTCTGTCTGCTTTCTCATGATTATATTTTGGGAATCCAGCCCACTCTTGAACAGCAAATTCTGCAAATGCAATAGACTGTTCTGGGGTTAAGGCATTACTCTTAATTAGGTTCGCAAGCACAACAGCACTGGAACCATGACGATGTATGGGCGCTATCTGTCTAAAACTTTCAACCAATTCTTCTGGCGATAAATCTTTAACAAATTCAGTAAATTTCTGAACCGCTTTTAAACTCTCGGGTTGAGATATGAATAATCTTAGATTCGCATAAAGCTCAAAATTAGGTAGATCAAATTGCGACATGAAAGCTACTGCAAGATCAAATCCTGAAAAATCTATTGACCGAAATGAGCTAATTTCTATTATTCTTTTTGTGAGTTCAACAAGTTGTTCTTGTCCAGCATCGCGACTGCGATCTACTAGTGCTCTTAGCTCGTTTTCGATTATTGGCCTAAACCTTTTAAGCTCATCAGGAGCTATTTTGTATCGAGCATCATTTCTGGGAGAAGCCATATGTAGACATTGGAATATATAGTTTTGTACCTGGGTGAACACGTGTCTTTCCCAACCAAGCCGAGTGTCTATTTTTTGTTCATCCGCTAAATTCTTGCACAGGTATTCAAATTTTCCATACTGAGCTTGATCCCAAAAAGGTAGATCTCTTGAAAGTTGGAATGAATTCATAATCGCAGCATTTAAGGCGTCTTGTACTGCTGGTCTGCTCGCAACGAAATGACTCGAAAGAAAATCGCGACATTGCCTAAGGTTCATCCCGTAAACACTTCGCACTTTATATACATATTCGGCAACTTCAACTAGCTTTGTACTTGAATAACGGATATCAAAATGACCTCTCAGTTGTTCTTCAACTAGACCAAGTTCATACCTGTCCAAATGTCGTTGAGGAAAAGTAGTATGTGTTTTAGCCCAAGCAACCGCTTTTGTTTTAGTGAGTACTGGAGTCTGATCAACTTCACCAGTTTTGCGCAGACTTAAAAGATACTCAGCAAGTTTTTTGCTAACTATGCCTTCAGTATCACGTATAAAAATTGGTTTCGTTCTTTTCTTCTTCTTAGTAACCATAATCTCGTCCTTAAATACCACAAGCTCGTAGCTTGTATAAGTTATTAAAGGCGAAATGATGATAAGAATCAATTATTTATACATATTGTACAATTCTAATAGTGTCTGTATAATAATATACATGATATCAATCTCACAAAGTGTTGAAGAAATAGTTAACCAGTCGCCTTATATGCGCGAAGCATTAACCGAAAAGCTGATTAACCTTTCTTCTTTGGCGCGCAAGATACAGCCACAAATACAAAATGAATTGCGAAAATCAATTACCCAGGGATCGGTAGTTATAGCTCTGCAGCGTTACGTTTCCCAAATGAAACCCTACTATCAAGTCAATCCGGCCGATTATTTAGCAAACCTTGGACTTCGATCTGACCTATTTGAAATGACTGTCAAAAATTCATCAGAGCTATTAACAAAGTTGGCAAAGATCTCAAAAAATTTGGAAACTAACTTCGCGTCTGTATTTATTTTCACACAAGGGTTTAATGAGACATCAATAATAACAAGTAAATCACTACAATCGACTTTAGAAATTGAATTAAAAAATGAAGAAATCGTCAACATCATCCCCGATCTGACTGGTATTTCTCTGCAACGCACACATGGTCAAATTGAAACTACAGGTGTATTGCAATTCCCACTCAGGATTTTAGCTTGGGAAGGTATTTCGGTAATAGAAATATACACAACACTAAATGAGATTATGGTATTAGTGCGTGACTTTGAAGTAGATAAAGCTATATCTGCAATACGAGTAGCATTAAAAAACCTTTCAATGGCTTCAACCAAAAAATAAATGTTGGCTATCAATTTGTCTTTTAATTAGCAGGACAGTTGAGCTTGATGTTACAGAATCGCCAATCTTATCGTTATTTTTATAAATGTTTTAGATAAAGTCTAAAAAATGCAAAACTAATCAGGTTATTGGGCTCATTGCGTACTAAAATGAATTCACTTATGACATCACCTGAAGAACCAATGAACCGCGAGATGCGTCGCATGACCACAAAAATGGGAATGGATGCAGATTCTCAACGAGCAAATATGAAAAAGAATGCTGCCACAAAAAAGCGTCCACCGAAAAATCCTAATGCTCCCAAAGTAAATGTCATCAAAAAATCTATAAACTTTTTCAAAGAAGCATGGCAAGAACTCAAAAAAGTATCTTGGCCTAGCGGTAAAGAAGTGGTAAATTCAACCATTATTGTACTTGTATGCATAGTTCTTGTTACAATATTAATCCTTGGAACTGATTACGGTGCTGAAAAATTAGCAAATATAATTTACAGTAAATAATTATTTAAAAATCTAGAAGGATATTGGAAAGAAAATGGAAGAAACAACTATAAACGAAACCGATCAAATCAATGAAGCAGACGGAACTGCGTTCGTTGAACCCGAAACAATTGATAAGGGCGAAGTTGCTTTTGATGATGCTGCTGAACTTGTTGATGTGGTTTCAAGTGATGATGATGAAGACGAAGACGAAATTATCATTTCTCCATATGACCGCAAAGGTAAATGGTATGTACTTCATTCATATGCAGGATACGAAAACCGTGTTCAGCAAAATATAGAGACTCGTATGCGTTCTATGAATGTTGAAGAGCGTATCCACGAAATAGTCGTTCCTATGGAAGACGTTATTGAATTTAAAAATGGCAAGAAAACTATTGTTAAGAAAAAAGTTTTTCCAGGATATGTTTTGATTCGTATGAATCTTGATGATGATACTTGGTACGTGATTCGTAACACACCTGGTGTTACTGGTTTCGTTGGTGCTGATTCAAAACCAAATCCGTTAAGCCGTAAAGAAGTAGAAAATATTTTGGGTAGTGGTGATACTGGTGAGAAAACACAAGTAGCAGCTGCAGTTAAATCTCATCCTCGTTTAGATTTCGAAGTTGGACAACAAGTGCGAGTTACTACTGGTCCTTTTGCAGATTTCAATGGTGCAATTTCAGATATTGATATTGATAAGAATACACTTAAAGTACTTGTTGATATTTTTGGGCGCGAAACACCAGTTGAATTGGAATTTGGTCAAGTAGCCAAACTCTAAGTTTGTCAAGTTGTAGGGTACAAGCTCTACAAGGATCTACAAGGTCCGTCCCTGCAAAATTTACCCATATATGGATAAACTGCGCGGCAAGTACAGACCTTAGAGTCTTTTGAGGAAATTTAACTAGCGGGTGTTAATTGTACATCTAATTCAATTTTGATTTTTTCTGAAACTAGAAAACCATCTCCAACTGGAACATTCCAATTAATGCCGAAATCAGTTCTGTTAATTTCACCTTTAGCTTCAAACCCAGCTTTTAGATTTCCGAATGGGTCTGTAACTGCTCCACCGAATTCAGCTTCGAATTCAACTGGCATTGTCTTTCCATTGATAGTTAGGTCACCTAATATTTTAAAATCATCTGCACTACCAGTAATTGATGATGATTTAAAGACCATTGTTGGGTTTTCGCTGCCACCAAAAAAATCCGCACCCTTTAGGTGCTCATCACGGTCTGCATTCGAAGTATTGACACTATTTAAATTAACTGTAGTACTTACACTTGAGTTTTCTAATGTATCGCCTACGTTTACTTCGAGTGAATATTCTTCGAATGATCCTCTAACTTTTGTGAAACCTAAATGTTTCGCAATAAATCCGATGCTTGAATGTGTTGGGTCTATAGCCCATTTTCCGGTAGCGATTGGTAATGTCATTTTATCTCCTTATTATCTTTGATATAACATATATTGTATCAATGGAATAGAATATAGTTCAGATTTGAACAATATTCTGAATTGTCAATACAATTAGGTTAATAGTAAAGATTAAGAGGAAAAATGGATAAAGCACCAAAACGGTGGTTAACACTAGAAGAACAAAAATTATGGAGAGCATTTCTTGGTGCACAATTTCGTCTGACGAAAAAACTTAATGAAGATTTAGAAAAAAGTGCAGGAATTGATCTTTTGACATACGAGATATTTGTCAAACTTTCCGAAAGCAATGACCATTCTATGCGTATGACAGATTTAGCTAAAAGTGTTAGCGCAAATAAATCCAGGTTGACTTATAGAGTCACACAATTAGAAATAGACGGTTTGGTCAAAAGATTAGAAGTTTTAGAAGATGGTAGGGGTCAAACTTGTCAGTTAACTAAAAAAGGTTTTGCGCTAATAAAAAAATATTCTTCTGTACATGTCGATGGTGTTTTGCAAAACTTTATTGAACCAATAGGTGATGGCAAAGTAAAATATTTAACAGATGTATTTAATTCAATAGCACCTGGTGTTGAAATAGAAAAATAAAAAGATAAAAAGATAAAAAAATAAAAAGATAGAAAGATAAAGATTTAAATAACTTAAATAATTTAAATCTGCTGGACAATTAATAACGATCCACTTTTTATTTCTATATCTGCTTCATTATCTAATAGTACATTACTGATTCCTAATGCGCGCGATGAACTTAACTTTTCATTTTCTAAATTCCATTTTAAATTATTAGTAGTGACACCTTGTACATCTCCATTTACAGGAATCAAGGAAACCAAGGAACCAATTTTTCCATAGATATTTCTAGGTTGATTATTTCTACATATTTTTAATATCTCGTTTTCGAAATATATATCAACAATAAATTCTTCTGTGTGACTTCCTGCTAAAACCGAGATATTAGCAAGTAGGTGGTCGCTTCTTAGCCCACCCCCACCAATTATTATTAACCTTTCTGCATCTGTTGTTTTCGCTTCTGCCACAGCTAATTCAAAATCTGTAAAATCTTTGTCAATGTCAAATTCAATTATCTCAGTGCCGTCTTTCTCTGCTATCAATATGCAATGTTCTGATGCTGAATCTAAATCACCGACTAAAACATCAACGTGCGTATTATGTTTTTGCGCTAATTCAATGCCTGAATCCGCGGCAATAACCTTGACTAGCTTTAATTTGTCGATTTCGACTGGAAAGCGAATTGGCCCAGTACCACTTAGATATATCAATACTGTGCTTTGCATTAACCGAGTATATCAATTATTCAAACTTGAGTATCCGTATCAATAAGAACTATTCTTTATAATCAATTAATAAGGATGAAAATTTTCATGGATGATGATAGTTCAAAAGGTATACCTGGGACGCCTGTATATTTAAGTAAACCAGTTACAAGCATTGCTGATGCTATAGGAAATGCTGGTTCGGAATTATATCAATTTGCTAGCTGTATAAATACTGACACAAAAATATTTGATAGTAGAAAGGTGGTCGATAGGCTTCGGGCTTTTAATTTTTGTGCAGGTTGTTCAATTAGGGTCGACCATCTACAAGCAGAATTAGCTCACCCATTGTATCTGATCGTTGGTGGCTATACTGCGAAACGGTCTCTTTCTATTAGAGCTTTTTTGAACGATAATGCTATTGCAAATATTCCCCAATTAGATGTTACTCCAACCTCTTTTCATTTTGAATTCATGGCAAATTTAATGGCTTTAGAATCTTTCATTAAGAAAAATTCACGACCACCTATTCTTGGTGAGAAATATACCTTAGATCCAGGAACAAAATTTTCATTAGCTAATGGTAAAAAATCCGAGATCTTTATGCCACTTACGTTCGATGTAGGAGAATTTTATTTACATTTAAATGAGAAAGGTAATATTCCAAGAATAATTTTTCAATATGAGATTGCTGATCTTTCAGTTGATGTATTAAAAAGTAAAAAATTAGCAGAACGTACGATGTATGATTCTCTATATGCACTTTGGATGAATCGGAACCCAGATGCAAAACTATTCCCATTAAATACAAAAATTCATATCGAAAAAGGTGCTTATTTCTTTGATCATAATGGCAGGCCTTATGGAATAGATGAAACACGCGATGTAGCAATAGGTAGATTTTTTGCTGGTGAGTTTGATTTGAATATAGACGGAAATACTGTTGTCGATGTTGAGTTGCTAGAGGAGCTAATAAACAACAACGGTATGAAAGCTGATAAGAAAAATGCAGATACGATTGTATTTGAGCAAATGGGCTCTCATGATTTTGAGTTATTTCTAATTGCTTTCGAAAGATGGAAAGAAGTTAACAAAGAATTTGAATTCATAGCAATAGGTAATAATGCAACTTTTGAATTAGCAGATATACCATCTAAGCTAATTGCAGAATTCGGAATAAATAAAAGTAGTAGCCAGGTAAAAATAGAAGTTGGTTTTGCGGCGGATAAAATCCGCAAAGGCGAGTTTGTGATTTCTGATGAACAGAGAAAAGTTTTACTAGCAAGCGGGTTCATCTTTGAAATCGATGAGTTTATTAGAGCTCGCAATTTCAAAACTTTAGAGATGTGGTCAGATAATTTTCCAGACCGTTATCTTGACCCTAATCAACTTCCAAAAAAAGGTAACTTCAATCAAAATGTAGTTATCCCAGTAGGAACTGAGCTGGTTACGGCTTCTGGTGAGATATATACTTTGCGTCACGATAATCTCCGTGAACCGTTAACTACTTTGAAAAGCTTTTTAAGTAGCCGCAAATATGGAAGTTTGAGTGAACAAGAACAAAAATTTTTGCAAGACTTAGGAGTAATTTGGGAAACTGTTGACTTTAAAACAGGTATCTTGACACATGTTGGTTTGGAGTCTTCACCAGACGTAGATGCGGAGCTGGGAGAATCGAATGAAACCAAATTTGATGAAAGTACAATCAGTGGCTATTCGCGTATTGCACTTGGTGAAGATAAAAACAGAATTTTGGTTTTAGATATCGGAACTGAGGTTCTTACACCATTGGGCGATAAATATTCCTTAAAAAATCCTGTTTTTGTTGATATGAAAAAATCAATCGTATATTTAGGGATCGACAGTCTTAGAAAGGCTTTGGGTGATCTTGACATACCCACAGACCTTTTAAGGCCTGGTACATCAACAGTTTCTCCTATTGGTATGGTTGTTTAAACCTGATTGGGCTTAATAGCTGAAAAGCGCTAGAATTTAAGCTCGCAAACAAAACCTCGGTTTGTGATTATGTCCTTAAACCAAGGAACGTAACTATACAGAAAGCAGGTAGCCTCATGGCGAAAAAAATTACTACTGTAGTAAAGCTACAGATTCAAGCAGGTGGTGCAACTCCAGCACCTCCAGTTGGTACCGCGCTTGGTCCAACCGGTGTAAACATTATGGATTTCTGTAAGGCTTACAATGAAGCAACACAAGATAAAAAAGGTCAAGTTATTCCTGTAGATATTTCTATCTACGATGACCGTACATTTGATTTCAAACTCAAAACTCCTCCAGCTCCAAAATTAATTCTTAAAGCTGCGGGTTTAGAAAAGGGTACTGATAATCCTCGAACTACTAAAGTTGGAAAAATTACTCGCGCTCAAGTTAAAGAGATCGCGGAAGTTAAAATGCCCGACCTTAACGCTATCGACATTGAAGGCGCAATGTTACAAATTGAAGGCACATGTCGTTCAATGGGTATAGAAGTTGTGGAGGCATAATCATGGCAGTTTCAAAAAAAGTAAGAGACGCACAAGCAAAAGTTAATCCAGAAGTTCAGTATGAAGCAAAACAAGCATTTGAATTGTTAACTGAAATTGCGTCAAGCTCTGCACGTAAATTTGTTGAAGGTGTTGAAGTAGTTTTCCGTCTTGGTATTGATCCGCGTAAAGCTGACCAAATGCTTAGAGGCTCTATTGCCCTTCCACAAGGAACTGGTAAAACAGTTCGTATTGCAGTATTCGCTCAAGGTGAGGCTGCTAGTGCTGCTAAAGCTGCTGGCGCTGACTTTGTTGGTGCTGATGAACTTGTAGCAGATGTTGAAAAAGGAATGATGGATTTCGATCTTGTTATTGCTTCTCCTGACATGATGGCAAAAGTTGGTCGTTTAGGTAAGGCTCTTGGTCCTCGTGGGCTTATGCCTAACCCTAAAACTGGAACTGTTACAGTTGACGTTGCTAAAGCTGTTGAAGAATTCAAGGCTGGTAAAGTTGAATATCGTACTGACCGTTTTGGAAATATACATATTGTTATTGGTAAAGCTAACCTAGAACCAAGCAAACTTGCTGAGAATTATTCTGCTGTATTAGAAGAAATTCAAAGACAGAAACCTGCTGCATCTAAAGGTAAATACATAAAAAATGTTTCTATCTCAACAACAATGGGACCCGGTATAAAAGTACTTGTCGGTTAATTATCAAATTTTGAGCGTCCTGCCTGGGTTTTTGGGTAGGACGCTTTTTTGTGCCACATTTGTGCAGTAATTGTGCCTCA